>CAKOVP010000026.1 GCA_934122035.1 uncultured Clostridia bacterium
TTTACCGTTGTTATTTGAGTACCATCAGAGAAAGTCCATATATCATAGCTTAGCTCAAATTTAACTTCGTGCATATCGTCATTTAGTACTTCATCTATTTCCCATTTTTTTGTTTCTGTATTAAATGAAATTACTTTATCTCCGACTTTTAAGTCTTTTAATTTTTTCTTTTTTCTCTTTTTCTTTTCTTCATCGTATATATCGATTTCAGTTTCTCCAGATAAACAATAATATAACCATACGGCTTCTGACCAGTTGCTATCTTCATAATTTACACCATCTCCAACAGCCTTAATCCTTACCATTGAACTGAATACCTGAACTTTACCCATTAAATTTCCATACATTGTTGAAGCATCATATGATGTTTTGTCTTTTTCAACTTCAACCGTTTCAATTATGCTTTGTACAACATATTTTGTTGCATTTTCAACACTATCCCAATATAAATTTGCATGACCATCTACAGTTACTTTTGGTGTAGCTAGTTTAGGCAATTGTTTTGTAATATTATAGGTTCTTGTCGCTGTATTTCCCGCATTATCTACTGTTGTTACTATTGCAACTGTAGTGCCCTTATTTGTAATTATTGTAGTTTCTGTTAAATTCTCACTTTCAGTTACACCCTTTAATTTATATACATTACTTTTCTGTCCGCTTGTAGAATCACTTCCATTGTTTAATTGTATATATATATTGTTGTTCGTTGCCCCACTAGTATATTCTTCGCCGGTACTGCTGTTTAGTTTCATTGCAAGTGTTCCAGGAGTTGGGGATGTTTTATCTATTTTTACAGTATAGTTTTTACTATAAACTGTATTTGTGCCATCAGTAGTTTTAACTCTTAATGTTGTTGTTCCATCCGTTTGTATTTCACTTGTATTTGTTGTTCCTGCTGTCACATTCTGTGCAGAGCCAGCAATACTCTCATAGCTTGTACTTATTCCACTTCCTGTCGTTCCACTTACAAGGGTTGCATATACATTTTGCGAACTCCATTCACCATTCGTGTAAGCTTGTTGAGTAGATTCTTCATCAGATGTTTCAACTATTTTATATTTTGCCTTTCCATTACTGTCCATTCCATCCGCTTGTAATCTAACATTAGTCTTTAAACATACTACTGGTCTAAAACCTACTGTATTTTCTCCATAAGTATAAAGTTCTAATGTATGTTTTCCGTTTTCACTAATTACTGTTGACCATGTTCTCATACGAAATCCATCCGTATCTTTATGTCCTATCATCCAGTAACCATAACAATTATTTCTTACACTATTATCCACGCTTGGAAAATATAAAGTATCATTATATTCCTCTTTATTAGAATCAAAGGATATTGCAAACATACCTCCCGATAACTCATAGCTATCATATTGAGCATTATATGAATATTTATATTGCGTATAGCCATCATTAGAATTCCAACTTTTCAAAAACATTGTTACAATTGGGGTTCCGATTGCCCATTCTGCATATTCATTGCCATATAAATTTTTCCAATCCGTTGTATTTAATAAATATTTAAGTGGTTGACTTCTTTCTCCTATTTTACCATCTAACCAATTTTTTGCTAAACTGTTTTCATCCGAATATCCCGAGCTTTCATTTTCGATAGTTGCAAGTGCAGCACATTTTGGAGCATCAACTAATGCATCTACCTGATTTCCATTTGCTGATACAGGTGTATTATATTCCCCTGCTGAATTCTTTATGTCTATACAATCATCTGCTATTAAATATATATGATCAGTCTCTGATGAGTCCCCCGCATCTGATTTACCAGCATAAAATATTTTCCATCCGACATTTTTATCTCCTCCATTAGGAGTATAATTTGTTACTGTACTGCCTATATATGAGCCAATATTATTTGCTACATCACTTGCATCAGATTTTTGTGTCATTGCCTTAGATAATTTTAAACTTCCAGCCTTTAATTCCGGTGTTTTTAAACTATATTGTGATGTATTTCCTGCTTCATCTTTTATCCATACATAATATGTAGTATTGTGTGCCAATTTTGATATACTATTTTCAAAACTTTTTGTATTCGTAACTCCTGTAAAGTTTTCTGGTTTCGTAGAACTTGTTGTTACTGCATAACCTATTATTCCACTTTCGCTATCTGACGCACTTATTTTTATGCTATTAGTATTTATCGCTGTTGCAGATACTTCCGGAGTACTTTTGTCAATATTATTTATTTCATATTGCAACTCTGAAACAGATTCACTTCCATTCCACAGTCTTGCATACATAATTCCATTAGTAGAAAAAGCTTGTTCATTTGAATCATTCCAATTTTTACCGTCTTTACTTGTTTGCAATGTATACTCTTGAATAGTTGTCTTTACATTAACTATTACATTACCATTTGTCCAACCACTTGGGCTTGATGAAAATGTTGTATTATTGTTATTCAATTCGTAATCCGAATTTTTCTTTGTTATTCCACTTTTTATCGTATATTTTCTTCCGCTCTTTTTGAAAGTTACTTCATACTCTTCAGCATCACTATCTGGCTCTAGTGTGTAATCTTCATTAAAGAACTTTTTCAACTCTTTGTCAAAGTCATTTCTTCTTATAACAGCCTCTTCATTATTAGCTTGTGCTGCTACTGCTGATAAGTTTATTTTTTCCTTTTCACTTGCAATCTCCGTTTCTGTTTTTGCACCCTCAGATTTTGCAATTATTCCATTATTTCCTAACACATAATTTAAACTAATTCCTGCTAATATTAGAAGCACTATTACTGTAATGGCAAGTGCAATGATGGTAATTCCACTTTCTTTTTTGGTCATTTTTAGTATTTTTCCCCCTATGTGTAATTTTTTAAAACAAGCCTTTTTAACGTCAGAAAGATAGAAATAGTTTTTACTCCATTTCTATCTTCTTTTATTTTATATTTTTGAGTACAGCAAACAAACCTCAGCAAATCTTACTAAGGTTTGCATTTGGTAAAATGCATGGTGTGTGTGTGTGTGTGTGTGTGTGTGTGTACAGCCACAACGGTTTGCTGGTTTACTCATTCTACTTTACTCCTCTTTTCTTTTGCGTTTCAAATACTTTTTACAGCATAATCTTAGCATACCAATTTCTTATTTTCAACTGTTTTTTTCAATTTATTTTTACAATTATTATTTTGAAATTTCATAATCATATAAATTTATATAGTCATCTGCTATATTTGCTGTTGCACTTATCGACTCACCTGGCTTAAGCTCCGAAACTAACAAATAAATTTCTCCAATCGAATTTCCATTTACATCTAAGCACGTTACTTTTACATACTGTTCTTCCGTTTTTTCTTTTCCTACATTTGTAACTCTTACTCTAAAATTGCTTTCTCCATTCTTAGAATCCATTGAAAATTCTGAATATTTAAGATTTTCTACTATCTTTTCTTCTTGAGCTTTTGGAGAATTGTTTACTTTCATTCCATTTTCAATTTTGGCATTTTCTAGATTCTTTACATCAATTTTGCTGCCTTCTTGTAATTCTATTTGCATATTATTCTGATTTTCTTCATTTGCTTTGTCTTTTGTATTATCTTTTTGGCTTACTCCAAATGCGATAATTATTGATAATATTGCTACTAAACAAATAATACAGAAAATTATTTTTTTACCTTTCATTTCTTCTCCTCACTCTTAATCAATATCAACTGGTTTTAAATCTTCTACTTTTATTTTTCTCATTTCTCTTGTTCCAGATAAGCAACCATTTGCTATATAGTTATGATTCTTTGTCATTAATGTGTAATGACGTATTGGCTCTTGTACTTGCTCATGTTTTATTAAACTTGGTGTTGTTCCATCTTCTTTATATATTTTATCTCCCATATTCCATTCATCAATATACATTAGTTTTTCCTGACTCACATTGTAGAATTCATGTCTTTTTACCGTTGTTATTTGAGTACCATCAGAGAAAGTCCATATATCATAACTTAGCTCAAATTTAACTTCGTGCATATCATCATTTAGCACTTCATCTATTTCCCATTTTTTAGTTTCTGTATTAAATGAAATTACTTTATCTCCAACTTTTAAGTCTTTTAATTTTTTCTTTCTTCTCTTTTTCTTTTCTTCATCATATATATCAATTTCAGTTTCTCCTGATAAACAAAACATTAGTTTTACCGCTTCTGACCAATTACTATCTTCATAATTTACGCCATCTCCAACAGCTTTAATTCTTACAAATCCATCTGTATTCATAAATTCATCAAATGCATCATAAGATGTTTTTGTCTTTTCAACTTCAACTGTCTTTGCTATCCCCTGTATAACATATTTAGTTGCATTTTCAACACTATTCCAAGATAAATTTGCATGACTATCTGTATTTCCTTTAGGAGTAGCAAGTTTAGGCAATTGTTTTGTAATATTATAGGTTCTTGTCGCTGTATTTCCCGCATTATCTACTGTTGTTACTATTGCCACTGTAGTTCCCTTATTTGTAATTATTGTAGTTTCTGTTAAATTCTCACTTTCAGTTACCCCTTTTAATTTATATACATTGCTTTTCTGTCCGCTTGTAGAATCACTTCCATTGTTTAATTGTATATATATATTGTTGTTCGTTGCTCCACTAGTATATTCTTCTCCAGTACTGCTGTTTAGTTTCATAGCAAGTGTTCCAGGAGTTGGAGATGTTTTATCTATTTTTACAGTATAGTTTTTACTATAAACTGTATTTGTGCCATCAGTAGTTTTAACTCTTAATGTTGTTGTTCCATCCGTTTGTATTTCACTTGTATTTGTTGTTCCTGCTGTCACATTCTGTGCAGAGCCAGCAATACTCTCATAACTTGTACTTATTCCGCTTCCTGTCGTTCCGCTCTCAAGAGTTGCATATACATTTTGCGAACTCCATTCGTCACCCGTATAAGATTGTGTACTAATTTCTTCATTAGATGTTTCAACTATTTTATATCTTGTTTTTCCATCACTATCCATTCCATCCGCTTGTAATCTAACATTAGTGTTTAAACATACTACTGGTCTAAAACCTACTGTATTTTCTCCATAAAGATAAAGTTCTAATGTATGTTTTCCGTTTTCACTAATTACTGTTGACCATGTTCTCATATGAATTCCATCCGTATCTCTATGTCCTATCATCCAGTAACCATAACAATTATTTCTTACACTATTATCCACACTTGGAAAATATAAAGTATCATTATATTCCTCTTTATTAGAATCAAAGGATACTTCAAACATGCCTCCCGATAACTCATAGCTATCATATTGGGCATTATATGAATATTTATATTGCGTATAGCCATCATTAGAATTCCAACTTTTCAAAAACATTGTTATAGTTGGTGTTCCTATTGCCCATTCTGCATATTTATTGCCATACAAATTTTTCCAGCCAGTTGTATTTAGTAAATATTTAAGTGATTGACTTTTTTCTCCTATTTTACCATCTAACCAATTTTTGGCTAAACTGTTTTCATCCGAATATCCCGAGCTCTCATATGCGATGGTTGTGAGCGATGCACATTTTGGAGCACCATTAAATATATTCACCTGATTTCCATTTGCTGATACAGGTGTATTATATTCCCCTGCTGAATTCTTTATGTCTATACAATCATCTGCTATTAAATATATATGATCAGTCTCTGATGAGTCCCCCGCATCTGATTTACCAGCATAAAATATTTTCCATCCGACATTTTTATCTCCTCCATTAGGAGTATAATTTGTTACTGTACTGCCTATATATGAGCCAATATTATTTGCTACATCACTTGCATCAGATTTTTGTGTCGTTGCCTTAGATAATTTTAAACTTCCAGCCTTTAATTCCGGTGTTTTTAAACTATATTGTGATGTATTTCCTGCTTTATCTTTTATCCATACATAATATGTAGTATTGTGTGCCAATTTTGATATACTATTTTCAAAACTTTTTGTATTCGTGACTCCTGTAAAGTTTTCTGGTTTCGTAGAACTTGTTGTTACAGCATAACCTGTTATTCCACTTTCACTATCTGATGCACTTATTTTTATACTATTAGTGTTTAGTGCTGTTGCAGATACTTTCGGGGTACTTTTATCTATATTAGCTACTTTGTATGTCATTTCTGAAACTGATGCTTTACCATCCCATAATCTTACATACATAGTTCCGTTTGCAGTAAATGTTTGCTCACTTGCTTCATCCCAGTTTTTGCCATCCTTGCTTGTTTGTAAAGTATATGATTGAACAGTTGTTTTTACACTAACTTTTACATTACCATTTGTCCAACCGCTTGGACTGAATGTAAATTTTGTATTATAATCATTTAATTCTTTAGTTAGTTCCTCTTTTTTTATTCCACTCTTGATTATATATTTTCTACCACTCTTTTTGCATGTTATTGCATACTCTTCTGCATCATCATCTGGCTCTAGTATATAATCTTCGCCAAATTGATTTTTTAGTTCTGCATCAAGGTCATCTCTACTTATAGTTCCTTTATCACTACTTGTTTGTGCAGTCGCAGCTGATAAATTAATTTTTTCCTTTTCACTTGCAATCTCCGTTTCTGTTTTTGCACCTTCAGCTTTTGCAATTATTCCATTATTTCCTAACACATAATTTAAACTAATTCCTGCTAATATTAGAAGCACTATTACTGTAATGGCAAGTGCAATAATGGTAATTCCTTCTGCTTTTTGTTTTTTCATTTTTATTTTTCCTCCACAAGGCTTTGCTGGTTTATTCATAATAAATTTATTCCTTTGTTATCTTTATCATATTTTTTCTGTTTATACTAACACACTGTTATTATTATTTCAAGATACTTTTCACATTATTATTTATCGGATTTAACATATTATATTAAAATACTTTAGTCACTCATTTTAATTTTTGTTAATTTACTTTTTCATATATCTCTTTTAATATTTTGTATCTTATTTCTATTATCTTTTTATAAAAATTCTTTCTTACATCCAATATTTCTTCAATTTCATCTATAAATTTGTAAATATCTTTTATTTTTATTTTTTCAAATGTTCTTCTAATAGCATCATTACATTCTTTATTTGCCATTTGTTTTAAAAATGTCATATAATTTATTTTCTTACCATTCTCCTTAATGCACGAATAACAATTTATTGCTAAATTCTTTAATTCTACATCATTCAATTTAGCAAGTTCTTCATCTTCAAGCATCGGATTTAAACAAGATCCACAATCATATATTGGAGAAAATTTTATTTCATTTTTTTCAGTATTTACTAAAAATCCCCAATTTCCGTTATGTCTATCTGTATTTCCAATTAAAGCATCTATAATAAACATGTCCCAAAACTTTTTCTTTGTCTCTTCAGAATTTATCATTTTATTTTCATCAATAACATCCATTATATCAGATAATTCTGTTTCGATTTTTTTATCTGGGTTTGTGCTAAGTGCTAAATTTTCAAATTCATATAAAATATGATTCTTGTCCGTAAAATCCTCACACGCACAGACAATTTTGTCTTTTCTATTATATTTATATACAGCAAGCATAGTATTTTGTACTTTAAAACCACATATTTTGAATACATTGCTTCCTACATATTCTGAGAAAGCATTGTTTATGTATGATATATTTTTTCCTTTTTCTCTTATTGGATCTGGAAATTTTACAAGATATTTCTTACCATTGTAGACTAGTGTCTTTTTCTTTTCTGAGCCTTTATAATAATTTATTTCTTCTATTGCATTTGTTAAATCTAACATATTTTACCTCTATATTATTCTTTTTCTATATTAATTGAACTTATCATATCAAAAAACTAATAATTTTACAACTATTAGTTTACTTTTTTATTTTCTTTTTGATATTGTATAATACAGAGTCCTATGCATTAGCACTATAATTTTTATTTTAATTTTGAAATTATCTGTAATCATTTTTTGGAAACATTTGACATTTTTTGTCTTTTTGTATAATGCCGTCGTACTCTCTTGGAAAATTACGGAAAACTTTTCATAATAAAAACTATTAATAATTTTTATAAATATGAATGGGGATTATTTACTTTTATCCTTTTTTATGCTTATAATATGATTAAATTTAATTTGGAGGTTATTTTGATGAAAAAACATAAACCATTTATTATAAAATCTATTTGTTTTGTTCTTCTTATTATTTTATTAATTGTTTTAGTTAGGATTAATTATAATGATGCTGAGCGAAAAAAGGCCTTGTCTAATACCATTGCAGACATCACGGCATTAAATGATAAGCAAATTTTTTCAATAGATAAAATCTATCTATACAGCAGTGCTGATGCAATAAATAACCAAACTAAAAAATCTATGTGGGATTTAGATGTATATCAATTTACGGAAATTGCAATGTATATTTCCGCAATTGATGATGGTTTAGATAATACTGATAATAGGATTGATTCTATTTATATTGATAATATAAAATTTAATAATCTAGAAACAGGCTCTCCAAGCTTATATTATAAAGATGTAAATGAATTTGGAAAATTTAACTTAAAACCAGAAAATTTACTTGAAAATTCTTTTACTTTTTCAAGTACGAATACACCTCTAACTCTTGAATATGTAAATCTTGTAAAGAAAAATTCTTTAATTTCGGATTTAACAAATCCATTAGTATATGATGGATCCATTTTAAAAAGAGCAGGTATAAGTTTAAGTTCTATTAATTGTACTTTATCTTTTCAAATGCATTTACAAACAAGCAATACTAAAAAATATTTAGCAAATGTAAATATAAAAATACCTTTAACAGATAATACAAATTCAATTTATGATGGTAATTTTTCTACTGAGTTAAAAAATAAAATTCCTTTTATTGAAGAAAAGTAAAAAGGAAATATTTTTGTAATACAGTAATATATTTGCAATATTTGCTTGTTTTATGTATATTAGCGTGTTATAATAATTACATATTGCAAAAAAAGAGGAAATAAATATGATTGAAAGTTTAAACATTGATTATGAAAGAGATGAAAATGGTAATATAATAAATTCCGTTGATAACCAATTAGCAGCAGAAATAAATGCTAATTCATCTGCTGCTGATAAAATTTTAGATTTTATTAATGGAAAAAAATTTAATAATTTATATTTAAAATATTTTAAAAAACCTACTTATAAGTGTATGGAATTTGCCGAAAAAAAATCTTGTCTAAATGATATAACAACTATTTGTTCTTACAGTTTGGAACAATTAGGAACTTCTTCTTATAGAGAACTTTTAGAAGGTGCTGTTTTAAATGTATATATATCTAATGCAAAAAAGCAAATGTCTGATACAAATTGCAGTGTCAAAGAAGCTATAAATTATTCTACTTCTAAATCTGTAAATGATAAAGAATTTTTAGATCAAATATCTTCACTTATGAGTAAATACGCCAAAGTAATTGGACAGTTTTATGTCGATTATGGTTTAAGTCAAATGGCAAATAATTTAGATGATTCAAAAGAAGATGAAGGTATTGATGAAAGAACAATTTCTTAGTTTTGCAATTTGAATATGAAAGTTTATAAAATCTTAAAACTATATGTTAAAAGCATTAACTCTTAATGTTAATGCTACATATTTAGTTTTAAGATTTTTTATTATTTTGCAAAATATATTATTAAAAGTCCTATCATTAGAGTTATATAGCCTACAACTTTTAATATTTTAGTAGTTTCATTTACCTCATTTGAACTAAAAACATTACTTGCTATTATTCTTGCATCATACACCATAACTACTGAAACCACCATAATTATGAGTCCAATACCTATTAAAATTAGTTTTCCCATTTTTTGTTTTAGTTATTTATTAAATAACCTTTTCCTCCACCAGAATTTAATTTATTTTTTTACTTTAGTTTTTGTTATAACAAATCTAAAAATTTTCAACTTTTACTCTTGCTTTTCATACTACCCTATAATTTTTTGTATGCAACATTTATTTAGAAAAGACAATATATCTTTTTTATACATTAAAAAATTCTACTGTATATTTACATTCAAATTCCTTTTTAGGTGCAAGTGTTATTAAATCTGTTTTTTGTGAAAATACTCCTGTTCCCTTTACTGTATCAGCTGTTGTTTGCCAAGGTTCTATGCAAATGAAAGGTGCTCCAGGTTTTGACCATACTCCTAAATAAGGGAACCCTTCAAAGTCCATTGTTAATAATGTTTTATTACCAGTCTTCTTTTTTAAGCTGATTTTTGTTGATGTTATTCCCTTCATTATTACAGCATCATTTTTAAATGTATCTTTTGTAATTGGTATTCTACGTTTATCTATCATTATATTTTTTGCATATTCTGTACCAATTAGTCCGTCTACTAAATATAGAAAATGAATTTTGTCTTCATCTTTTTCAAATTCAATGTAGTATTCCTCTTGCATTAAATCTTTTTCGTCTATTTTAAATGCTGGATGTCCTCCAATTCCAAATTGCATATTGTTGTCCCCATCATTTACTACTTTATATATTGTTGTTAGTTTATTTCCATCTGTTCTATAAGTTATATATAAAGAAAAGTCAAATGGGTATTTTATATATGTGCTAGGACTACTTCTTAATACATATGAATGGAAGTTGTCTAATTTTGTTATAGGTTCAAAATCCATATCTCTTGCAAAGCCATGTTGCCCCATTTCATATGTTCTTCCATTTATTATCGTTTTATTTTGTTTTAACTTTCCGACAATTGGGAAAAGTACTGGAAAATGACGTTTCCAATATACCTTTCCTTTTTCGTCTACGCAATCTTGTCCTTGGTGTATTTTCTCTACTCCATCTAGTTTAAAGCTTATAAGCTCTCCACCTGCTCTGGATGTACGCATTTGACTTTGCATAATTTTTGCTCCTTTTCTTTTAGCAGATTATTTTATTTATTTTTTTGTATAAAATTCCACGAATCTTCGCACATTTCTTTTATGCCTTTTTCGGCTTCCCAGCCTAATTCTTCTTTTGCCTTTTTAGGATCAGAATAACAAGTTGCTATATCTCCTGCTCTTCTAGGTGCTATTTTATATGCTACTTTATTTCCAGTTATTTCTTCAAATGATTTTACCATATCTAATACGCTATAGCCTGTTCCAGTTCCTAAGTTATAAATATATAATCCTTTTCCTTCTTTGTCTAGTTTGTTTAGTGCAGCTAAATGTCCTTTTGCAAGGTCTACAACGTGAATGTAATCCCTTACACCTGTTCCATCTGGAGTATTATAATCGTTACCAAATACAGATAGTTCTTTTAATTCACCTGAAGCAACTCTTACTACATATGGCATTAAATTGTTTGGTACGCCTTGTGGTTCTTCTCCAATTAGTCCACTTTCGTGTGCTCCAACTGGGTTAAAGTATCTTAATATACATATGTCCCAAGAATTATCTGATGCGTATAAGTCCTTTAAAATTTGTTCTATAAATAGTTTTGTTGTTCCATAAGGATTTGTTGTACCTCCAGTTTTGCAGTCTTCTGTTAGTGGTATTTTTTCTGGTTCGCCATACACTGTTGCAGATGAACTAAATACGAATTTTTTTACTCCGTATTTCTTCATTGTCTCCAATAATACTAAACATCCAGAGATATTGTTATCGTAGTATTCTAAAGGTTTTTTTACAGATTCTCCAACAGATTTGTATCCTGCAAAGTTTAATACTGCGTCTATTTTGTTTTCTTCAAATACTTTTTCTAATTTTTCTCTGTCCAAATAATTTAATTCATAAAATTTAAAATCTTTTCCTGTTATTTTCTTTATAGCATCTAATGCTTTTGGTTTGCTGTTAGAAAAGTTATCTACTATAACTATTTCCTTTCCTGCATTTAAAAGTTCTACTGCTGTGTGGCTTCCTATAAATCCAGCTCCTCCTGTTACTAATATTGCCATAATAAAATTCCTCCTTATTTGTTATTCTTTTATGTTTCCATATATTAAGCCTATTTGTAATTCTCCATTTTCTACTGTGTCTATTTGTCCTCCTGCATTATTTACACAGTTTGAACATTTTTCGCTTAAATCTTCGTTTGGAGTTACAATTTTAGCTTGTCCATATAGATTTCCATTATTTTCACAATTTTCTACTATTGAATTATTATACAAAAGTCCGCAAATTCCTCCTAATATCACTAAATTATCAGAAGAAGATCTTACTGCTCCATTATTTTTACTAGTAGATATTTTGCCTTGCTCTAAATTTGTGCCTGTAATTCCTCCAATATATACTTTACTTGCTATTACCTCTTCTTGTTTTAATATTTCGCCTTCATTTGTAGCTTGTACTATATTTCCATTATTTTTTCCTGCAATTCCAGCTATATCTGTTAGTCCATATATTTTTCCAGTATTTTTACAATTTTCTATTATTGCACTTTGGACCATAGCCACAATCCCTGCAGAAATTTCATCATTGTTAGATTTTTCATCTAAGTTACTAACCTCTGCCGTATTTTGACATGATGTAATATTTCCAGTTGTGTTTCCTGCAATTCCACCTGCTAATTTTCCTTGTATTCTTCCATTATTGTTACATGATGTAATCTTGCCTAATATGTTTTCTGCGCAAATTCCAGCCGTATAATAGTTGGTAGATGTGTTTTCTATTATTTCTCCATTATTAGCACAATTTATTATTTCACCATTTTTTTCATTTAAAGCTATTATTCCACCTTTTTGTTGATTTGAATTTATATTAGTACTACTAGAAGAATTTTCTATTTTACCTTTATTTATACCTGCAATTCCACCAATTTTTACCGTAGTATTTGCATTATTTACGTTAGCTTTAATAGATCCTTCAACTTTGCAAGAAGAGATTGTTCCTTCATTTATGCCTGCTAAAATTCCTACATCTATTTTAGAATTTTCTAAGTCTTCATTTACATTAATCTGACCAATTACTCTTAAATTGTTTATTGTTCCTTTATTAATTCCAAATAATCCATAGTTTTCTTCTATTACAGATGTGTCTATATTTATAACTAGCCCTGTTATAGTTTTTCCATTTCCATCAAAAACTCCTTCAAATATTGGTTTTGCAGTAGTTTTAATATTATGATTTAATTCTTTACTTAATTCTAATTTGTTTATTAGTTTAAAACTTTTGCCCTGATACGACTCACCTTTTAGTATGCTTTCATATAATTTTTGTAAGTCTTCTTCAGATAAAATTTGATATGGATCTTCTACACTTCCGCTTCCAGCAAATTGTTCTTCTTTAGAAATACTTTCACTTTTACTCGTAATATTTCTTATGACGACTATCGCTACTATTATTATTGCAATAACAATTATTGCAATGAATATTTGAAATACACTTATACTTACTTTTTTAGTTTTCATATGTTCCATCCTTTTTAATAAGAATCATCTTTAGTATAAATTTTATTATACATTTTATAGTTTCTTATAATTTTTCTTACATACATATTTGTTTCTTTATATGGAATATTCTCTATGTCACTTCCGTCACTTTTTATTATTCCATTTTTAATCCATGTATTTACATTTCCCATTCCAGCATTATATGCAGTTAGAGCCAGAAGCATATTACCATCATAATTTTTTTGTAGTATTGAATAATATTTTATTCCAATTTTGATGTTAGTTTCCGCTTCTTTTAAATCTTCTTTTTCTGATATTGGCTCATCCATACTTTCTGCAATTTCTTTTGCAGTTTCTTCCATAAGCTGCATTAGGCCTACAGCTCCACTAGAAGATTCCGCATTTTCTTTAAAGTTGCTTTCTGCTTTTATTATAGAAAATATTAATAATGGATCTATATTATTTTCTTCTGCATATTTTTCTACGTATTCTTCATATTTTTTAGGATATATATTTTGTAAAATTATTTGTTCTATATTAAATACTTTAGCAATAATAATTACTACTATTACTAGAATTGCAATTACTGCAATAATTTTATATATAGTTTTCAAATTTCTCTCCTTTAGTTATTTTACTTCGTACCAATCGCTGCCCTCAGATACTTCTACTTCTAATGGCACACTTAATTGTTTTGCATTTTCCATACAGTCTTTTAAAATTTTTTCTGCCTTTTCTTTATCTTCTTCTTTTACTTCCAGTAACAATTCATCATGTATTTGTAACACTATTTTTGCTTCTATTTTTTCTTTTTTTAATGTTTTATATACATTTATCATTGCAATTTTCATTATATCTGCTGCTGTTCCCTGTATTGGTGTATTCATTGCAACTCTTGCACCAAATTGTCTTACCATATAGTTATTAGATTTTATTTCTGGAACATATCTTCTACGTCCAAATAACGTTTCTACATAGCCTTTTTCTTTGGCACTTTCTACTATATCGTCCATAAACTGTTTTATTCCACTATATTTTTCTAAATATTGACTTATATATTCTTTTGCTTCCTTATTGCTTACTCCAATTTGATTTGCTAAACCATAATCGCTTATTCCATAAACAATTCCAAAATTTACAGCCTTTGCAGATGAACGCTGCTCTTTTGTAACTTCTTCCATTGGTATATTCAATATTTTAGAGGCTACTTGTCTATGTATATCTTCTCCGTGTTTAAATGCATATGTCATATTTTCATCTTGTGATATATGTGCAAGTACTCTTAATTCTACTTGAGAATAATCTGCATCTATGTAAACATTTCCTTTTGCTGGTTTAAATGCTTTTCTTATTTGCTTTCCAAGCTCAGTTCTTGTTGGAATGTTTTGCAAATTGGGTTCTGTACTACTTATTCTTCCAGTTGCTGTAATTGTTTGATGAAAGCTTGAATGTATTTTACTTGTTTTTTCATTTATATATGGCATCAAACCTTCTATATATGTTGAATTTAATTTTGTAAGCGTTCTATATTCTAATATTTTTTCTATTACTGGGTGTTTGTCTTTTAGTTTTTCTAATACATCAACATCTGTTGTATATCCATTTTTAGTCTTTTTATAGACTGGTAATTGTAGTTTTTCGAATAAAATTTTTCCTAATTGTTGATGTGAATTTATATTAAATTCTTCTCCACAAAGGTCATATATTTCTTTTGTTAGTTGTTCTAATTGTTCTTTTAGTCCAACTCCTAAATTTATTAATTCTTGTCTATCTACTAACATGCCATTAAATTGCATTTCTGCAAGTACTGGAAGAAGAGGCATTTCTATATTGTTAAATAATGCTAATATTTGTTCTTCTGCTAGTTTTTTTACAGTTATTTTTTCTAGCTCTTCTATTACATAGCAGTATAAACCCTTTGTAAGCTTTGTTTTTCTTTGAGTTTCTTCTTGAGTTTTATCGTTTTCTTGCATTGTATCAAATAAATTTATTTGTTTTGTATCTTCCTTAATAGCTCCTTTAAACTCTTGTTCTAGAATTTCGTTTATGTCTATTTCTAAATATTTTAAACTCATTTCTTCTATTGTGTTCTTATCTGTTGGATTTAAGTTATATCCTGCAATTTCTGCATCATATTTTATATTATTATATTCTATACCAAGTTCTTTAAGCATTATAAAATCTGGTTTTATTTTATAACCAATTTTATTTATTTCTTTACTCTCAAATATTGATGATAAAAATTTAATACAATTTTCATTTTTAGCATCTATTGGAACATAAACTATTGTATTTTTGTCTTTCCCTACAAAGCATATAGATTTTATTTCTTGTTTTATTATCGAATTACCATAACCTTGTCCATCTGTTTTTTCAAAATAATAAGTAAATCTTTTTTCATTTTTTATGTGTTCTAATTCTTCATTTAGCTCTTTACTTGTTATATCTAATTCTTTTAGTTTGAAAAAATCTTCTAATTTCTTTTTCTGCTTTCCTTCTCCTGCTCCACTTAGATTAAATCTTTCTATATATCTGTTAAATCTAAGCTCTTTAAATTTATTTGTTACCGCTTCTTTGTTCCATTCTTTCTTTTTTAGCTCTTCTATTTTTACTCCCAATGGTGCATCTAATAAAATAGTTCCCAAAGTTCTAGACATTATAGCAGATTCTTTACCATTTTCCAGCTTTGTCTTTAAAGCTCCTTTTACATCTGCTGTTCCAGCTTCTAATTTCTCGTATAAATTATCTATATTTTGATATTCTTTAATTAATTTTAAAGCTGTTTTTTCTCCAACTCCTGGTACTCCTGGAATATTATCAGATGTATCTCCCATTAAACCTTTTACTTCTATTAATTGAACTGGCTCCACACCATATTCTTCCTCTATTTTAGCTTCGTTATAATCTTCTGTTTCTGTTTTTCCCATCTTCGTTCTTGGAATTCTAATTGTAATATGCTTACTTGCAAGTTGGAATGTGTCTCTATCTCCCGAAAGAATTGTTGTATCAATTCCTTCTCTTTCAGCTTGTTTAGAAATAGTACCTAAAACATCATCTGCCTCATAGCCTTCTCTTTCTATTATTGTAATATTCATATCTCCTAGAATTTCTTTTATAATTGGCATCTGTTGTGCAAGTTCTTCTGGCATACCATGTCTTGTGCCTTTATAATCTGCATACATTTTATGTCTATGGGTTGGTGCTTTTAAGTCAAATGCAACCGCAATATAATCTGGATTTAAATCGTCTAACTCTTTGAATAAGATTGCTAAAAATCCATATATTGCATTTGTATATGTTCCGTCTGCAGACATTAACGACTTAGAGCTCATAATTCCATAAAAAGCTCTATTCATTATGCTGTTTCCATCTATTATTAATAATCTATTATCTGGCATTATTATGTTTTCCCTTCTTTTGTCTATAGTCCTATTTTTTCTTTTATACTATATCACATTAGATGGTATATTTCCATATTTTTGTTCTAATTTTGATAAATTTGTTTACTTTTTTATATTGTATTTTCGCAATTTTTATGGTATCCTTTTATTGTACTTGTGGGTATAATTTAGTGGTAGAATGTTGTGCTTCCGACCCAATAGCGCGGGTTCGATTCCCGCTACCCACTCCATATTTTTTAATTTTATTATGTTTTATTAAATTTTACTATTTTTGATTAATTTAGAAAAAAGCCTATTTTCAAGGCTTTTTTACTTTTCTATTTTTATTATCTTTTATTATTTTTGATTAGTTATTTATAAAACTGCATTAAAATTGCATTAAAAAATTGAAGTTCAAATAAAGAAGATGGTGTATTATATGGCATATAAAAATTAATTTACACACCATATAATACACCATCACACCATCCCTAAATTTTCCACATAGCGTATTTCTATTTACTATGCTTTAGGTGCATAGTCATCTTTATGTTAATTTCTTGTCATTGAAGTTTTGAGTTCTTATTTAGAACTCAGAACTTCCATATCTCATGGTATCAAATATAAAGTAGGGCGAGAACCAATGTTGCTGAAGGGGCTGGTAGGAGTGTAGCTGCTACGAAAAGAAGCCGGATTGCTAGAACCAAAGTTGCCATAGTAGCCTCCTCTGTAAGCTCTGCTGTAGGTGCCGTACGCTTCTTGTGTCCATTCCAAGCAATTTCCAGCAAAGTCATAGATATTATTTGCCTTCCAACTTTCACTAAAGCCTGTATTTTTTTTACTTCCATGTCCTGTTGCAGTATTATCCTTGTAGTTTCCCCAAGAAGTTGAATCTGTTATGTTAAATCCTGAACCTGCTAGCCAGTTGCATGTCGTATCCCACTGCAATCCCCATATCATTCTGGTTTTTACTTTTGAACCCGAAGCAAGAGTCGTACAATTTTTATACGATGTATACCAATTTACATCGGTTTGAGTTGCTCCTGTCTTCTCTCCATTTGCTGTTAACTCATATCTTCCTATATAAAATCCTTTATATCTTTCTAAACTTTTTATCATTTCTTCATAGTCACTTACCATCGTCTCTGCCATATTTGCTAAACTACTAAATCCTGCTGTTGCATAATTTGCATAATCGTAACTTGTTCCATCACTTCCAAGTACCAAATCTGGCTCTCTAAATTCAGTACTTCCAGGCAATCCTCTTGTTTGTCCACTTATTATAGCTGAATTTGTATATTTTGTAGTTTTTACTCCTGTACTTCCTGCTAAAGCTTGTCCTGCTGTTACTGTTGTATACAAACTACTTGGTGTTTCTACTGGCACCCATACCCATTGGTTTCCAGCTAAATCTTTACCAACATTTTCCTGTCCCTTATATTTTTCATTATCTGCTTCTGCATCAGAAATTACTATTCCTTTTGCCTTTGTTCCTCCCACGTAATAGTAGCCTTCTGGTATTACTACATTTTCTACTGTTGTTTGTGAACCTCCAGAATTTTCTCCGTTTCCAGAGTCTATTTTATTTACATAATTTGATAATTCTTGTTCTAAACTATTCATTGACTTTTCAGTATTTATTCTTGCTTGTTCTGTTTTGTCTCTTGCCTCCTGTGCTTTTGTTATTATTCCATTTTGTCCTAGTACTAAGTTAAGACTTATTCCTGCTAGTATTAATAAAACTACTATTGTTACGACCAAAGCAACTAGGGTTATTCCGTTTTTCTTGTTTTTTGTTCATATTTTTATTATATAAATATAAACATTTTTTGTTATCTTCCATTTTCTTCTTCCTTTCGTTTAATATTTCTAGCTTTGCTTTCTAGATTTATTCTTATTATTTGTATTTTGTATTTTTTTATTCTTTTTTCTTTTGTGTTTTTATCTTAGTCATATTATGACTATTGCTTGGTAAAAAAAATTATTTTCTAACCAATATTTTTGCTCTAAAATTTAATATCTATTTTTAAGTTTATGCTTTGGTCATACTTATTTCTATAAACTTTTTATAGATATTAAATACTTGCTATTTATTTTTATCACACTTTTATTTAAAATACAAGTATATAATTTTTTATTTTTATAAAATTATGTAGGTTAGTCAATCATTTGTCACAAATTATTTAAAATAAATACTTTGAGCACCTATATTGCAAATAACGA
>CAKOVP010000027.1 GCA_934122035.1 uncultured Clostridia bacterium
GGTATAGTTATTACAAAAGACCCAGTTGTAACCTATGTTCCACTATATGTAAGAGATGGAATGATTTCGACACAATATATAATGACAACTCTTGAAGAGTTAGGTCTATTAAAGATGGATTTCTTAGGACTTAGAACTCTAACAGTTATACAAGATACTATAAATTTGGTTAAGAAAAATAGGGGAATAGACGTAAAATTTGACCAAGGAATGAATGATCCAAAGGTATTCAAATTATGGCAAGACGGAAACACGATGGGAATATTCCAGTTTGAGAGTCAGGGAATGACAAACTTCATGAAGGAACTTAAGCCAGACTGTTTGGAAGATTTAATTGCCGGAGTTTCATTGTATCGTCCTGGACCAATGGACCAAATTCCAAGGTATATTTCGAATAAAAAAGACCCAGACCATGCTGTGTACACACATGACAGCCTAAAGCCAATATTAAAAGTAACTTATGGCTGTATGGTTTACCAAGAGCAGGTTATGCAGATAGTTAGGGACTTAGCTGGATATTCGCTAGGACGTGCAGATTTGGTACGTCGTGCCATGGGTAAGAAAAAACTAGAAGTAATGGCAAAAGAAAGAGAAATATTTATACATGGTCAAGTAGACGAAAATGGGAACATAATAGTACCAGGCTGTGTAAGAAATGGAATAGACGAAAAATCTGCCAACAAGATATTTGATGAGATGTCTGAATTTGCAAAATATGCGTTTAATAAATCACACGCTGCGTGCTATGCAGTTGTATCATATAGAACAGCATACTTAAAAGCATATTATCCAACAGAATTTATGGCAGCAATGCTAAACAGCTTCTTAGGAAATTTAGATAAAATTCCAGAGTACATTGATGAATGTAAAAGAATGAACATAGAAATTCTAAAGCCAGACATTAACAGGAGTTATACCAAGTTTACAGTTGATGACGGCAAGATAAGGTTCGGACTAGGAAGTATTAAGAACGTTGGACTTGCTGCAGTAGATACGATTGTTGCAAATAGAGAAAAGAATGGAGAATACATAAGCTTTACAGACTTTTGCGAAAGAATGGAAGGTGAAGCCGTAAATAAAAAATGTATAGAGAGTTTAATAAAAGCAGGAGCATTTGATAATTTTGCAGAAACTAGAAGTACATTAATGGCTTCGTTTGAAGACATAATAGACACAATTTCTGGAGCATCAAAAAAGAACATACAAGGTCAAGTTTCGATGTTTGATATGGCGATGTCACAAACAGACTCAAGCAAAGATGATATGGAAAAGCTAAAATACAAATATACAACTCTAAAAGAATATTCAGATCAAGAATTATTATCAATGGAAAAAGAGATGCTCGGAATATATGTATCTGGACATCCACTTGAAAAATATAGAGAGCTAATAGAAAAATTTGCAGATGTGAACACACTTAAAATGAGAGAAGCAAGCGAATTAGTTAGCACAGAAAACGAAGAAGATGTGTCACCAGAAAAATTAGCTGGAAGAGTACAACAATTAAAAGATGGACAATTTATAAAATATGCTGGAATAATAACTGGAATAAAGAAAAAATACACAAAAAACAACAAGCTAATGGCATTTGTTACAATAGAGGATTTGTATGGAAGTGTAGATGTAATAGTATTTGAAAACTGCTACAATCAATGTTCAAACGAATTAATAGATGAGAATATAGTGCTAGTAGAGGGACGTCTAAGCATAAGAGAAGACGAAGCTCCAAGCATAATTGCAAGAACAATAAGAAACTTAGAAGATGTAGCAAATAATCCAAAAGCATTTACTGTTAATGGCGTAAAGAAAAACGGAACAGGCACAAATGGTGTAAATGGAGTAAAACAAACAGTTCAAATTCCAAGAAAAAAGCTAAACATAAACATAACTAATTTAGATGAAGCAAAAAAAGATAGACTTAGAGGAGCATTAAAATTCTTCAATGGAGATAGAAACAACACTCAAGTAGAAATAATAAATGGAGAAGAAATAGCTCCAGCAGGAGGATTATTCGTAACACCAGAAATATTAGAAGAAATACAAAAAATTGTAGGAATAGAAAACGCAGTATTTGAAAAATAATGATTATTTTATATGAAATGTTAGCACAAGCGAGTAATTATAATTAATGTAATAATAAAGAACCAGTTTTGAACTTACTTTAAAGTATTGTTCAATCTGGTTCTTTTTATATGAAGTTAAATTTATATAATTATAATTTTATTAAAAGTAGTTTACAAATTAAACTTCTATTTTGTGAAATTGTTACATTCCTGAATATGATGGATCTGTGTAACCGCAAATCGAACATCTGCCTGTTGAATCAAATGTGTGCATACATGTCATTCCACAAATCGAACAAGTTCCAGTTGTAGAGTCGTATTGGTGTTGGCATATCATTCCGCAAGTCATGCATCCTCCATTTGACCATATATGAGAACATTCATAATTACAAATACTACATCTTCCATCCATCCACATATGAGAACATTCATAATTACAAATACTACATCTTCCTGTCGAAGAATCATATTGATGTTGACATTCATAACCACATCTACTACATCTACCATTCATCCAAACAGCCCCATCTGACATATGATCACATATTGTTCCACATTTCCTGCACATGCCATTGCTCCATAAAGACGAATCAGCGTTATGGGTACACTGCATTCCACAGTAGCGACAAACTCCATTTTCCCAATACATAGATCCATAGTTTTCATCATGTTTGCATTGATACAAACAAACAGAACAGATTCCCATAGAACCAAAGGTATGATCTAGTCGTATTCCACAAGTTGAACATTTGTGATACATAGCATCCTCTCCCGTCGTCGTATCGCCTGTTTCCCATGCATGTGGGTAATTTTCATTTCCACATCTAAAGTTGCAATAACTACATGTACTAACTCCAGTATCTGTGTTTTGAATAAAATAAGCTTGTCCATTTCCTTCAAAACCATCTAATTCACTATTACCGTGATTACATTTATAACCACATATTCTACATGTAGCATAACTATTAGCAGTATATTCAAAGATGTGTGAGCACGTTGTATTACATTTTGTACATCTTCCTGAACTTATTGAATTATCATATGTATGTGACTCTATATATCCACAGTCACTACATTTATGTGATGATTCATCATAATACTTAAATTCTATATGCTCATAAGTTCCTCCACATTCACTACATTTATGCGAATTTGAGTCCCATTCTTGGAATGTATGATTTGCATATTCTCTACAGGTTGAGCAGAGATGTCTTGACGAATCTACGTCTTCATTATAATTATGTTTCTCACTGTATCCACAAAGTTCACAGTAGTGTTTATCTCCTTGAACTTTCCATCCGCTTGTGTGTAAGCATATATTTGTTACAACAAAGCTTGATACTACTTCTTTATTTTCTGTTGCATTATATAATCTTGCCCAAATTGTTGTATTTTCTGTAATGTTTACCTCTGATGTGTAATTCTTCCAGTTCTTGCTATTAACAGTTGAAGCAACTTGATATTGCAATACATATCCTGGGAAGTTTGCTGAAGGAGCAATTTTTACATCCAACGAAGTTGTTGGTGCAACTGTTGATGGTGTAAATATTATATCCTTAGCACTTGGCGCTGCTAGTAATTTGTATGGTCCAAATTTTTGAGAAGTACTCTTTCCATTTATACTAGCCTTTATCCATAAATAATAATCTCCTGAAGTAGTTACAGTATAAACAGTTTCACTGTTCATTGTTTTTTCATCTTTATTTTCTACTGATAAATTAGTTCCATTTGACAAACCTACTGGTTCATCATCTGAAGTGTCTGTTGTCCATAATATTTTTACTGAATTATCTGTTATTGTTTCTCTACTGCTCTTTATAGTTATTACAACTTGTTGTTTATAACTTTCTGTTGTACTACTTGATGGATCTACCTCAATTGATATTTTGTTTTCAACGGGCTTACCATCACTAGTAGTATTTTCTATGTCACCAGTTGATGGATCCACTAAAAATTCATGTTCACATTTTACAATTTTAACTTTAATTTTGTTGTTTTCAGCAGTTTCACATTCTACATCTTTTCCATCATTTATTAGTTGTTCTTGTAAATTTTGAGCTGTTACTACTTTACCATCCAAATGATATACTGTTGAATAAGCCATTTTAATTGCTTCTTTGTCTGCTTGTATACAATTTTGTTCTTTTGCAAATATTGTCCTTTGAACGATTCCGTTATTTCCCAATGTAAGGTTAAGTGCTATACCAGCCAAAATAAGCAGAATTACTATTGTAACAACTAATGCAATTAAAGTTATTCCTTTATTTTTTTTGCTTATATTTTTCGCTTTTTCGAGGGATTTTTCATTTAATTTTTTATTTTGCATTACATTCTCCTTTTATTTTTATTGTTCTGTAATAATATAATTTGCTGTATCTTGTGGTGCATCCCACATTCTTGCAGTTATTTGAGTTATTTCTCCAGCCTCAAGTTTTTCAACATAGACTTCAACTTCGCCTAATTTTTCTCCGAATTTATTTAAGAATTCAACCTTAAGTTTATTGGCTGGTAACTGCTTTCCACTTACATTTTTTATGTCTGCTGAAAAAGTGGTTATTTCAGATTTTGTTGCAATGTTTCCATTTAAAATTTTGTAATTTTCCGTATTCTTAACTTCTAACATTGTATTTTGTGGTGTTTTAATTTGTTGTTCGGGCTTTTTCTTTCCAAAAACAATAGCACAAATTATACAAATAATTATTAAAAGTAAAATAACAAGAATTAGTAATTTTCTGTCTTTCTGCACTAGGTTAACCTCCTTTCCTAATTTTATGACATAATATCTTAAAATTATATAATAATACTTTAAGTGTAACAGATTTCGACACTTTATTCAATTAATAAAGTATTACATTTGTGTTACAAAACATAGTGCTTAAAAAGTAATTTTGCTTGATATAAACAGGATTTGCAAAACAGTGATAAGGTTAAAATTGGAAAAATATTAAAAAAATGAACATAGTATAATAACAAATTAAATGCTCTGGAGTTAAGGTACTAAATATAATATTAATTAATACAAAATACAGCACAAATTTATTGAAATCCCTGTAAATATGTAATATAATAAACTATAGTGAGTTCTAAGTTTACAAGGAGAAATGAATGAACAGAGAGAAGCAGTTTTTGAATCAAATTGATAACAACTCTGGAAATTGTAATAGGCTAATAGATAGTATTTTAGGTTTAATAAATCAAGATAGTTCGTTGACTAGTAGAAAATCATTTTTTACTAGATTTTTTAGGCGAGCTCAAAAATCTGCCTACAATATAATTGATGAAAACTTTGTAAAGATTTTTAACAAAATGAATAATAGTGGTAGGCAAGCTTTTTTAGGTGTTCTTATGAAAAGGGGAAACTATGTTGAAATTATAGTAAAAAATCTTGATCTTGTTATAGAAACGATGACTGCGGATAAAGAGAATATCTTTAATATAAAAGAATTTTATGATTCTATTTTAGACTATAATATAGACTTTGTTGAAGAAAATTTAAGAAGAATACTGGAAGAAACAAAGGCACCATGTTTTTTTACAACTATTAGCTATTTTAAAGCAAAAAGACCATGCTTTGAATCTAATGTTACTGGAATTATAAATAGACAAATGAATACCAGAACAAAAGATATAGCAATTTCTATGCTTAGTAGGGCTGTTCAAAAGTTTCCTACATACTTAGATGAAAGAGAAATTATGAGTACTAATAAAGATATAGAAGATTATTCAACAACATTAGAAATAATGATAAAAGAACTATTGGCAGATCAGCAAAAATCTCCATCAGACATTGTTCAAATAGGAGTAGGATCTTCTACTAATGTATATTTAATAGGCAATAAAGTTTTAAAAGTTGGCGCACCAAAAGTAAGATATAATATTCCAAATCACAAGAGAATATTACAGCCATTAACAAGAAAAAACTTTACTTCTAGAAATGGCTGCCCTTTTGTAAATGTAGAAATTACAGATTATGTTAGTACATATATAGATCAAGAAGCAAAAAGAAAAGTTGCGATAAGTAGCTTAAAAGAAGATGGAAAAATAGAAAATGCAGAGAATTTGAATGATGATGATATTCTGTATTTGCTATATAAAGAAATTAGAGATAGTGGAATACTTATTACAGATTTTGCTTGGAGAAATTTTGGAGTTTTACAAAAAGAAAATACTCCAACTTTGCATAATCAAAAAATAAAAGTATCACCAAATTCTGTTGGACTATATCCGCCAATAGAAAATGATACACTGGAAAAAGGTGAAATAGTTTATATAGACTTGGAACATATCTATAAAGAGGATGATAAAAGCATAAATTGGCCATGTAACAGCAAGTCGCAGCTATTTGAATTAAGATACCAAAGAGAAAAAAATATAACACAAAAGATACAGGACGAAATGGAAAGATAAGGAGACATATTATGAGCTTGGAAGAACAATTTTTAACAGACTTAGAACAATATCCAGATACTGTTTCAATAGTTCATTCATATATAAAACTAGGTGAAACAATGAAAGCTTTAAAAAAAGAAAATTATACTGATGTTTGCAAGGAAGAGCAAGAATTAAGAAAATCCATGGAAGGAATAAATATAGAAGAACTAATAGAAAGAAATTTTGACACAATTTTAAATGGAGTTATTAGGAAAAAAGATATATTATCCTTCGTAAATGTATTAAGTTATTACTATAAAGACTGTCAAATTATATATAATAATTTTGAAAAAATAGTGTCTGCAGCAGATAAAATAGGTAATTTAAGAGACTTGAGAGATTTATACATATGGATAGTTCATAAGCCAAACGGCAAAGAAGTATTCATAGAAAATATTGATTTTATATTAGGATTGGAGCATCCAGAAGCAATAATTGATTTAATTGAGTTGGTAAAAGGTAGAAACAAAGAATTAGATGCTAAAATAGAAAAGGCTTTGAGTAGTCATTCTAATGGCATTGCAAAAGTTATGTTAGAGAGAGCTTCAGAGGACAATCAAATAGACAATTATGTTGATACCCTGGAATTTATGATTAAAGAAATATTAAAGAGTGAAAATAAAAACTATTTGGATATAACCAGAATTGCAGTTGGAAATGGAGAATTTAGCTTTGTATATAAAATAGGAGATAAAATACTAAAAGTAGGTTCTCCAAGAGGAGAATTTAAAATGCCAAATCATAGAAGAATATTGCAACCACTAGCAAGAAAGGCTTTTAGGAATAGACTTGGTAAAACAATGGCTTGTGTAGAGATATCTGAGGAAGTTGATACAAATATAGAACAAAAAGATCCAGAGGAATTGTATAAATTATGGAAAGAGCTAAGAGATGAAGGCGTTATATGGACAGATGTAACATGGGAAAATGTTGGTAGACTAAAAAAGAAAAATATTCCTTCATTAAATGGAGAAGAAATGTATGTAGAACCTGAAGCTGCAGGATTTAAGAATAAATATAAGGGAAAACCACTAGAAAAAGGTGAACTAGTTATTCTAGATACAGATTTTATTTTTGAGGAAAATAGTCCATATTTAAGATGGTTTAATTTTGGATATGCCAAAAGCTTTGAAGATAGATACAAAAAAGAAAATGCATTAAACAAAGAGGAAGAAGAGAGGTAAAAAACAAGAAAATTGTCGAACGAAATTTGATTAATTTTAATAAAAAAGTTGAAAAAAAAATAAAATATAGTATAATAATAAATGAAATGCTTTTGGTGCATAACACTAAATTTCATATGAGAATGGGTAATCAAAGATTACCAAAAAAATCAGGTATGCTTGTACATACCTGATTTTTTGCTATTTCTTGAATAAATCAATAATAGCTTTTAGCTTTTTTAAAATTTTAAAAGCATATTTAAGAGTAATAACTATAATATGTAAAGCTTTAAAAAATTTCTTCGAGCGTTTTCTTCTCTTGTTTTGCTTTTGATACATCATTCTCACCTCCTTTCTTATGAGAATGACATAATTATAGTACATAAGGCATGAGAAAGTCTGTCGAAACGTGTAATCAACTTTAAAAAAATCACAAAATTTTCATTGAATTACTATTTATTTAATGATAAAATTGTTAAAGATTAGAAAATGATTACAACCTTCTGAAAGGAAATATAAAATATGGAAAAATCACTTTTGAAAGATAGTGTAAGACAAATAAAAAATACATTTAAGCGATTTCTATCTATTGTGGCAATAGTATTGCTCGGAGTAGGATTTTTTGCTGGAATTACGGCTACAAGCCCAGATATGAAAGACACTATAGATACATATTTTGATGATGAAGATGTAATGGACATTGAAGTAATTTCAACACTTGGATTAACAGATGAAGACATAGAAGCATTGAAACAAGTAGATGGAACTAAAAAGGTAGTGGGAACTTATAGCATTGATGCTACTTTTAGCAATGATAAGAAAGAGTATGTTGTTAAGATTGAGTCGATGCCAGATTCGATAAACAATGTAATTCTTAAAGAGGGAAAACTGCCACAAAATGCTGATGAATGTGTGGTAGAGAGTTCACTTCTAATTTGGACTGGATACAAAATTGGAGATTATATCACATTAAATCCACAAAAGATTGAATCATCTACAAGCCTCGGAGATATTGATATAAGTAATGATGAAGATAGCAATGATAATAACAGTAGCGATGCAACAAACGACAAAATAAATAATGAAGAAAATGATGTTAGTAACAATAATGATATTGAAAACGATAACGACAATGATTCAACAGTAAAAAATAAGAAGGTTAAAATTGTCGGAACTGTTCAATCTCCTTTATATATTTCTAGGTCGAGAGGTTCTAGTAAACTTGGAGCTGGTTCTGTAAATTTTTATATGTATATGCCAAAAGAAAATTTCAATATGGATGTTTACACAATTGCATACATTACTGCTGATGGTGCAAAAAATTTAAAAACATATAAAGACGAATACCAGAAAAAGATTGATGAAGTAAAAGATAATATAGAAGAAATATCTGATGAAAGAAAACAAGCTAGATATAACTCTATTGTTAATACTGCACAGAGTAAGCTAGACGATGCTCAAAAAGAGTATGATGAGCAAAAGCAAAAAACAGAAGACGAGCTTCAAGATGCACAAAACAAGATAGATGATGGAAAAGCAAAAATAGAGGATGGTGAAAGAGAACTTGCAAATGCAAGAAAAAAAGCAGATACTGAATTTGCAAATGCAGAGAAAAGGTTAGAAGATGCTGAAGCACAGCTAAATAGTGCAAAGTCTGAATTTGAAACAAAGAAGCAAGAAACAGATGCACAATTAGAAGAGGCACAGAAAAATGTTGATAGTTTAAATCAAATAAAAACTAACTATGATAATCTTGAAACTCAAAAACAGACTGTGGAGAGTCAAATAAAACAGATAGAAGAGACTCTAAAAATCTTAAATCAAAATCCAGACGTAAATGCGGAAAAGATAACAGAGCTAACTACAAACAAAACAACATTAGAAGCAGGGCTTAGCCAGATTAATGCAGGAATTTCTAAAATAGAAACTGCTCTTTTAAGCCAAGGAATAAAGGCAGAAAATTTAAGTCAGACTATAAGTTCTATAAATTCTCAAATAGAACAAGGAAAGCAGGAACTCGCAAAGGCAGAAAACACAATAAGAGAGAATGAAAAAGATCTGGAAAGTCAGAAAAAGAAACTTGCACAAACCAAAACAAGCACATACAAAACAATAAAGAGCAATGAGCAAAAATTAGAAAATTCTAAAAAAGAAATCGAAGAAAGTGAACAAAAGCTTGCAGATGCACGAAAAGAAGCTCAAGAAAAATTAGATGAAGCACAAGAAAAATTGAATGATGCAAAGACTCAAATTGCAAAAATAGAAAAGCCTTCTTGGTATATTTTAGATAGAAATTCAAACTATGGATATGCAGAATATATTCAAGATACAGATAGAGTTGCTAATTTAGCAAAAGCATTCCCAATAGTATTCTTCTTAGTTGCAGCATTAATTAGTTTAACATCAATGTCTAGAATGATTGAAGAACAACGTGTTCAAATTGGAACTTTGAAAGCGTTGGGGTACAACAAAATTCAGATATCATTTAAATATCTAATTTATGCATTCTTGGCAACCATGATTGGTGGAGTAATAGGAATGATAATCGGGTTTAAGCTAATACCATCAATAATAATAATGATGTATGAAATGATGTACACTATTCCAAAAGCTGACTGCATAATTCGCATTGAAATGGGAGTTATAGGATTGGGATTTGCACTTGTTTGCACATTGGGAGCTACAATTTATACATGTATCAAAGAATTGAAAGAAAAGCCAGCAGAGCTGATGCTTCCAAAAGCTCCAAAACCTGGAAAACGCATAATACTTGAGAAAATAACATTTATATGGAAAAGATTGAAGTTTACTAATAAAGTAACTGCAAGAAATGTATTTAGATATAAGAAAAAAATGCTTATGACTGTAATAGGTGTAGCAGGTTGTACATCGCTTATAATAGCAGGATTTGGTATAAGAAATGCAATAGGAAATATGATTCCAAATCAGTATGGCGAAATTTTTAAATATGATGGAACAATCGAATTTAAAGAGGATGTAACAAAAACACAAATTCAAGATGAAAATGAAAAAATAAAGAACCTAGATAAAATTGCAGACACATTGCCAAGTTACATGAAAACTGTTGAAATAACAAGCATTCAAAATTCACAGACAATAAACCTTGTAGTACCAGAGCAGTCAGATAAATTAGATGAATTTATAGGATTAAGAAACAGAAAGCACAAGAAGGAAACATACACATTAGATGATGACTCTGTAATAATTTCAGAAAAGATTGCAAGCCTATTAAAGATAAAGGTTGGAGATACAATAACCATAAAAAATACAGATGATATAGAAAAAGATGTAAAAGTAGGAGCAATAACAGAAAACTACATCTACCATTATATGTATATGTCTAGTAATTTGTACAACAAACTATATGGAGAAAATAGCTTCAAGCCTAATACTTTGCTAATAAAAGAGGCAGAAGGTACAACAGAAGATGATGAGGATAATATTGGAAAAACAATATTGCAAGATGATACAACAGTTGCTGGTGTAAGTTTCTTATCTGGTACGAAGGATATTTTTGTAACAGTAATGGAACAAATGCAATTAGTAGTATATGTGCTAATAATATCAGCTGGATTGCTTGCATTTGCAGTTTTATATAATTTATCAAATGTAAACATAAGTGAAAGAATACGTGAACTTGCTACAATAAAGGTACTCGGTTTTTATAATAAAGAGGTATTTAATTATATAACAAAAGAAACAAGAATATTAACAGTTATTGGAATATTTTTCGGACTATTTGGGGGATATTTCTTGTCGATGTATGCGGTAAAAACGTGCGAACTTGATATGATGATGTTTAATTACGAAATAAGCAAAATGTGTTTTATATATGGAATTATAATAACAATAATATTTGCTGAAATAGTAAATTTGGCAGTAAATAGAACTTTGAAGAGAATTAGTATGACCGAATCATTAAAGAGTGTGGATTGAAAAATAATTACAATTTTGACTTTGTCAAACTTTTTTCAAAACGCGGTTACATACACAAAGTATGCGCCCTTGCCTTTTGAAATTCGTTTTCCTTGCCAAAATTTAATTCTTTTCCAATCTAAGAAGAAAGGTGGATAAAAGTATGGCATACATAGAATTTAAAAATGTTGTAAAAGAATATACTATGGGTGATAATAAGATTAAAGCCTTAGATAATGCAAATTTTGAAATAAATAAAGGTGAACTTGTTGTAATTGTTGGACCGAGTGGGGCAGGAAAAACTACTGCCCTAAATGTTCTCGGCGGAATGGATAGTGTAACTTCTGGAGATGTTGTAATTGACGGAAGACACGTTAATAATTACAATGAAAAGCAACTTACAAAATATAGAAGAGAAGATATTGGGTTTGTATTCCAGTTTTATAATCTTGTTCAAAATTTAACTGCAATTGAAAATGTAGAACTTGCCACTCAAATATGTAAACATCCATTAAGTCCAGAAAAAGTAATGGAGAAAGTTGGACTAAAAGAAAGAAAAAATAATTTTCCATCTCAATTATCTGGAGGCGAACAGCAAAGAGTTGCAATAGCAAGAGCCATTGCAAAGAACCCAAAGATACTTCTTTGTGACGAACCGACTGGAGCTTTAGACTATAACACAGGAAAGCAGATTTTAAAACTTTTGCAAGATACATGCAGAAAAGAAAATATGACAGTAATCATAATAACGCACAATAGTGCAATAGCTCCAATGGCAGATAAAATAATACACTTCAAAAATGGAAAATCGGAAGACATTGTCATAAATCAAAATCCGACATCAATAGAAGAAATAGAATGGTAAAAAAAAGAACCAGAGCCCAATTAAGGGCTCTGATTTTGAGGTTTAGAGCGTATCAGGTAACAAGCTCAAGTCCCAAGCACAGGTTGAGGCTTTATCTGCAACTAGTGCGTAAAGGAAATTCCCAATGGGACAGAAATTGATAAAATCGTTCATACTGCTGTCTATTGTTATGGCATAGCCATTTCTAAAGCCGATGAGAACAACAAAATGCTCCGATTTTTTCTTGAGTTCATTGTAGTAAACGTTGCCGTTTACTCTTACGATAACAGGCTGATCCTTTTGAACAGATTTGAATATACTGTATATAGAATCAAACCGTGTGCTCCACAATGGAAAAATGTAAGATGCATCGCTGAACTTAGAAAGAAATTCATCAACTACACACATAGGCTTGAAAACATTTTCTGTCTGAAAAATATTTTCAAAATCTGCTGCATTGCTATAAGAAGCAATAATTTCAGCAAGGTTCTCGATAGGATATGGGGATTTACCATATTTTACTATGAGGCTATTATAAAGAGCCAAAAGTAAATTTCCAGACGAGTTCATTGCCTGAGCAATGAACGATTCTTCGTTGATGTCAGAAAACTCAACATCAGATACGAACATGCCATTCATCGAGTACTCTCCGCACTTGATTAAAAGACCAGAAATATCCATTTTTTGAAGAACTTCCCCCTGATACGAGGAATTGAACAAATTTTTTATAGAATTTCGCATGTTGGTTCCATACAACATTTCTACAATTTGCTGCTCTTCAGCTAGATCAAAGGTCTCTGGCCGTTCCTCCAATTTAGCAAGTGCTGTGGCAAAGTCTACCATTTTTTACAACCTCCTTAATATTAATCCTTATAAAAGGGTCAAAAGTAATTATAGCACAGATATTATGTAAAATCAATATTTTTTATGGACAGGATGCGTATGTTGTGATAATATACAAGTATATTTAAAATGAACTTGAGATTAAAACATATTGCGTATACTTAAAGAAAGGAATGGGAAAATATGAGAAGCAGGAGAAATTCTAGAAGAAGGGACGTTATAATAGAAACAATTTCAAATAAAAACTTTATAATAGCTAGTATTATACTAACTATTATAATATTATTTTTTTCTGGGACAATTATTATAAAAAAACAAATAGATAGAGATAAAATGGCAAAACAAGCGGAAAATTTAAGGGTACAAACTGGGGAGATATTTTCTGAATTGGATTCTACAATAGAAAATGCATCACAGCCTAGTGAAAATGTAACTAGAAAGGCCAGAATCTCTGCAGTAGGGGATATTTTGTGTCAAAATGAAATGATCGAAGATGCAAAAGTAAATGAAACATATGATTTTTCACATATGTTTGCAAATATAACAAAATATACGAAAGAAGCGGATGTAACAGTTGGAACTCTAGAAACAAATCTAGTGGAAAAAAGTTATTCTGGAACAGGTAAATATAATGCACCAACCCAATTTCTAAAAGCAGTAAAAGATTCTGGAATTAACTTAGTATCTGTAGCACATAACCATGCATTGGATTACGGAAAAGAAGGATTTGAAAGAACAATAAAAAATGTTCAAAATGAAGGAATAAGCGTTACAGGTGTTGCAAATAATAGTCAAAATGAAAGTAGCGAATTTACAGGAATAATAAAAGATGTAAGAGGAATAAAAGTAGCATTTTTAGCATATACATATGGCTTGAGTAATAGTTCTAATTTATCTGATGAAGAAAAGAGTAATGCTAATATTTATTCTGAAGAAATTGCAACAAAAGACATAGAATATGCAAAGGAAAATTCAAATTACATTATAGTTTTAATGCATTGGGGAGATGTTAATAGTTCAAAAATATCTGACAACCAAACAGAAATTGCAGACTTTTTAGTAAAACAAGGTGTAGACATGATATTAGGAAGTCATCCATCAGTTGTAGAACCAATGAAAATAGTCCAAAATAAAGAAGGTAGAAATGTACTTATTGCATACTCTTTGGGAAATTACATATCAAATTTAAAATATAAAAACGCAGATGCGGAAATAATACTAAATATAGAGATTGTAAAAGAAGCAGATAGCGATAAAGCAATTTTACAAAAAGTAGACTACACACCAATTTATATGTTAGATAATGGAAAAAATACTGAAAATAGGTTTGAACTTGCAGATATGAAGCAATTGGTGTATAATTATGCAGCTGGAGATCAAAGCAAAATAACAAGAAAAAAATATGATGAAATAGTATTAAAATTAGAGGAATTACAAAAAATAATAAATGCAGAGTAGGAGAAAGAAATGAACGTAGGTTTTATATCATTAGGATGTAGCAAAAATTTAATAGACACAGAAATGATGATAGGGTTATTTAAAAATAATAATTTTACAATAGTAAATGACCCTAAAATAGCAGACATAATAGTAATAAATACTTGTGGATTTATAGAATCTGCAAAGCAAGAAGCAATAAACACAATATTAGAAATGGCAGAATATAAAAAGACAGGAAGATGCAAAATTTTAATTGCAACTGGATGCTTAGTAGAGCGTTACAAAGATGACTTAATAAAGTTACTTCCGGAAGTTGATATGTTCTTAAAATATAGTGAATATGCAGAAGAAAAAGGCAACTCTGGAAAGGTATTTGAAGAAGTATTTAACAAAATAAATGAAAAAATTGGAACAGAAAATTGCAAATACAGTAGTGCAAACTTAAGTTTTATGAATAGAATTGTTACAACAGGTAAACAATATGCATATATAAGAATTGCAGAAGGATGTGACAATAGATGCACATATTGTGCAATTCCATATATTAGAGGAAAATTTGTAAGTAGAAAAATGGAAGATATTTTAGAAGAAGCTCAAATGTTAGCCGATTCTGGAATAACAGAAATAATATTAATTGCACAAGATACATCAAAATATGGAATCGACATATATGGAGAGCTAAAACTTGCAGAATTATTGAATAAACTAAGCAAAATTAAAAAAATTCATTGGATAAGATTTTTGTATACATACCCAGAAAGCATAACAGACGAATTAATAAAAGAAGTAAAAGAAAATAAAAAGATTTGCAAATACTTTGATATTCCAATACAACATTTCGCAGATAATGTGTTAAAGAGAATGAACAGAAAAACAACTGGAGAAAATATAAGAAACACAATACAAAAACTAAGAAAAGAAATTCCAGGAGTAGTAATAAGAACAACCGTAATGGTTGGATTCCCAGGGGAAACAGAAGAAGATTTTTCAAAATTGTATAATTTCATAAAAGAAGCAAAATTTGAAAAACTTGGAGCTTTTACATATTCTAAAGAAGAAGGAACACCTGCCTCTAGGCTAAAAGAACAAATCCATCCAATGACAAAAAAATCTAGATACAATAAAATAATGAAATTACAACAAGAAATATCTAGAGAAATAGAAGAAAAGCAAATTGGACGTGAAATAGAAGTTTTAGTAGAACAAATAACTCCAGATAAAAAATTCTATATAGGAAGAAGCTATGTAGACGTACCAGATATTGACGGAATTACATACATAAAAAACATTAAAAATGAAAGTGATTTAATTGGGAAATACATAAAATGTAAAATAGTCGAAGTAAAAAATTATGATACAATAGCAGAAAAAATGTAAAAAGTATATACAAATTGTATGATAAAAACAGGGTTTAATAGATTTAACAATTAACATTATTTAAATTGACTTTTAAGAAAAAGTATAATATAATGAAAACTGCAAAACATAAGTTTTGTAAACATTTAATACAGGTAATTAGTTTGAAAAAATAAAAGTAAAATTACAATGAAATTATAAAAAATGTACTGTAAATTATACAATTTTTCAAACATATTAATACCCAATAAGGAGGAAAATAGATTATGGAATTAAAAGGTTCTAAAACAGAAAAAAATTTAATGGAAGCTTTTGCTGGAGAATCACAAGCAAGAAATAAATACACATACTTTGCAAGTGTTGCAAAAAAAGAAGGATATGAGCAAATTGCAGCAATATTCTTAGAGACAGCAGAAAATGAAAAAGAACATGCAAAAATTCATTTTAAATATTTAAATGGAATTGGAGATACAAAAGCAAATTTAGCATCTGCAGCAGCTGGAGAAAACTTTGAATGGACAGACATGTATGATAGAATGGCTAAAGAAGCAGATGAAGAAGGATTTACAGAAATAGCTGCAAAATTTAGAGCAATTGGAGCTGTAGAAAAAGAGCATGAAGCAAGATACAGAAAATTACTAGAAAACGTAGAAAATGGAGAGGTATTTAAAAAGGGAAGTATAACAATATGGAAATGCAGAAATTGCGGACACATAGTAGTTGGAACAGAAGCTCCAAAAGTTTGCCCTGTATGCAATCATCCACAATCTTATTTTGAAGTAAAAGCAGAAAATTATTAATTTATTTTATAAAGAAAACAATTTAAACTTAGTTTATTTAACATCTCGAATTAAAGAGATTAAAATAAGCTAAGTTTTTTTATCTATTAAAGCTATATTTGTTTTTCAGCATAAATAAAATATTGCACAAGAAATTTATTACATAGATTTTTGAATGTGAACAAATTTAGTTCAAATTTTTAACATTATAAAAAAATGAAAAAAGGCAAAAATAAAGAAATTTATTTTTTGACCATAATTATTAATTTATTCACTAAATCCTCCTTATAAGAATAAAATAGTATAAGGAGGATTTATATTATGGAAAAAGTTAAAAAAGTAGCAAAATATGTAGCAAATATCCTATCAATTATAAGTGCTCTAGTTGCTGGAATTAATGCTATAGAAGGAATAACAATACCATATGCGATTCAAATAATACAGGTAATAGCAGTTGTTCAGGGTGTTATAAGCACATATCTTTTAGGACAAAAAGCTATTAGTAATAAGGAGAAAAAATAAATGGAAATAATAGAAACAAATTTGCAATTTAAAGAAATGGAAACAAGGAAATTAACGCAAAGGATAATACTTCACCATGCTGCAGCACAAAACTGTAGTGCTGAAGACATCCATAGATGGCACTTGAGCAATGGATGGAGCGGAGCAGGGTATCACTTTTTAGTAAGAAAAGACGGCAAAATATATAGACTTAGACCAGAAAATAAAGTAGGAGCTCATGCCTATGGAGCAAATTACAATTCATTAGGAATTTGCTTTGAAGGTGATTATATGAAAGAGACGATGCCAAAAGCTCAAATAAAGGCTGGCAGAGAGTTAGTAGAGTATTTAAAAAATAAATATTCTATATCTAAAATAGAAGAACATAAAGATGAAAACTCTACAAATTGTCCAGGAGATAACTTTCCTTTCGAACAAATAACCGGAAAAAAAGAAGACACAGCAGAAAATCCACCAACAGAAAACAAATTAGGAAAAATTGCAGAAATACAAAAAACATTAAATGAAAGATATAATTTACAAATAGATGTTGATGACATTTATGGAAACAAAACAAAAGAAGCACTTGTAATAGGTCTACAAACAGAATTAAACAGTCAGTTTAATAGAGGACTTATTGTAGATGGAATATTTGGAGAAAGAACAGAAAATGCTTATATACTCGTAAGAAAAGGAGCAAGTGGAAATATAACTTGGCTAATACAGGCAATGTTAGTATGCAATTCTTATAATATAGAAGCAGATGGAATATTTGGAAATAATACAGAAAAAGTTGTAAAACAATTCCAAGAAAAAAGTGGAATATTGGTAGATGGAATAGTAGGAAAAAACACATTTAAAAAACTATTTGAATAAAAAAAGAAGCTATTAAAATAATAGCTTTTTTGTGGTGACCCCTACGGGTGAATCTACCCGCGTCGGTCAAAGCGTCCACTGGACGCTTTTTCCCCTCCTTTTCGATTCCCGATAAAATATTTTCTGTAAAATAAAAAAAGAAGCTATTAAAATAATAGCTTTTTTGTGGTGACCCCTACGGGAATCTACCCGCGTCGGTCAAAGCGTCCACTGGACGCTTTTTCCCCTCCTTTTCGATTCCCGATAAAATATTTTCTG
>CAKOVP010000028.1 GCA_934122035.1 uncultured Clostridia bacterium
TATAATTATATCATGAAATATTCCAAAACTAAATTCTTGTTAATCCATTACTGGAATTTACTTTTAAATTTAAGGTTTCATTATAAAATTTGTATTTTTTATTGATTTTATCACTAATTTATGATATAAGTATTTTATCATTAAGTTACATACTTAACGATAAATTTTTTTCATAAAATTTTTTATCATACTTTTTATTTATCAGAATTACACTTATATATGGCTTGTATCTTCTCTTTCAATAATATATTCTTAAAGGCACATGCTTGTACCGATTCATTATTTTTATATTAGCTTGTAGTTGTATTTCTCCTATTTTATTGTCCATGCTCCACTTGCATCTTTTTCTCCCGTAAGGGCACTAGCGGATAGGGAAAATAGAGGACGTAAGCAACGTCCATTGTTAGTTGTGGCATCCATCGAATAACACATGCTACAACCATACATGTATGTCTTTGCAACTCGAAGTCCGAAAGTTGCATTATCTTTATAAGCAGTTGCAAAGCGCGAAGCAATCCAATAGTAATTTGCATTTGATAGTACTGTTGCTGCACCCCCGTAATTCTTTTCATTAATTGTTATACTATAATATGTTTCTGTTACAGTTAATCCACTGTCTCCTGCTATATCTGCTCTTTCTGCTGTTGGGGATGTATACCCTTTACTGCTTTCTTTATATGGATCTATTGTTTTTACTATATCTGGCTGTATTACACTTGTCACATTTATTCCTGCTCCTATTTGGCTTGCATATAATTTTGGATATCTTTTATTTGTCGTATAATTCATTGTTTCTCCATATTTTTTTCCAGTATTATCGTTTGTATATGCATTTCTTGCAGTGAATCCTGTATCTGTTAAGTGTTTTTCCATATCTTCCAAGTTTATACTTCTTGCTTTTATTCCTTTTGCTGTATTACTATATAACTTTTCGCATATATCATTTAATAAGTATACTCCATTATTATATCCTAATGATCCACCGAAGTACACGCTTTTATTTGTTGGTGCCTCACTTACTACATCTATTGTTCCTGCGCTTTCGTCTTTATTTATTATCTGCCATTTTAGTGTTTCATCCTTAGAAATTGTTTGATCATACCAGCCACTAGCTGTTGAGCTTAAAGAGTAACTACTATCCCCATTTGGTGTGTATGCTACAAAATCTCCAATTTTGTATTTGCTTAAATCTACTTTTCCTAAGTTTTCATTATCATTTATATATTTTTCCATTTCATTTGTTAATGCGTTTATCGCTTTTTCTGTATTTACTTGTCCTTCTGCTGTTTGGTTCCTTGCATCTTGTGCTCTACTTATTATTCCATTTTGTCCTAATACTAAGTTAAGGCTTATTCCTGCTAGTATCAATAGAACTACAATTGTAACTACCAAAGCTACTAAGGTTATTCCTTTGTTTCCTTGCATAATTTTTTCTTTTTTCATTTTTGGGTTTTTCCTCCTTTTACATTTGTTTATTTATATTAAGTTTTACACTTAAACTATTATTAAGCCATAAAATTTAACTGTATATATTTTTAAATTGCAGTGATTTTTTGTTTCGTTAAGTATATAACTTAATTACAAAATACTTATATCATAAAACAACGATAAAATCAACAAAAAGTTTAAATTTTGAGACCCAAAAATTGGAATAAAAAATCATACAAATTAATAAAATATAAAATGGCAAAAGCTTAAAACCATAGTAGGTTTGATGGTGTATTATATGGTTTGTAAATTAATTTTTACATGCCATATTTTTTGTGCTCGTGAAAGGAGTAGAAAATGAATCAATTAACATTATCAGAATGTAGTAAAAGGAGGTTAGATGAAACATACATAGTAGTGTATGCAATAAAAAATGAGATCAATATAAAGAAGGGAGATTACATCGAAAAAAGTGATATTTACACTTTAATAGGAATAGATGTTAAAGGTTACAGACAATTTTTAAACATATATCAGGACAGAGTAAACAATAATAGATTCTGGTTAGATTGTTTTGAATCGTTGAAAAGTCGAGGATTAAAGAATATTTTATTCTTGTCAGTTGATGATAATAGAAATATGAAAAGGACTGCCAAAATAGCATTTCCAGATATTATATTTGTAGATTCATTAACAGATTTAGTACTAAAGTTTTATAAATATAGTCCAGAAAAAGATTTCAGAAAGTTAGCCAGTAAGTTACACTTATTATACACTCGAAAAACATTAGTAGTACATTTAGCAAGGAATATATATGGATTATGTCCAAAGAAAGAAGCAAAAGAAATAATAGGAAATTTTAAGAAAATATATCAAAGTAGTAATATGGATGAGGCAAAAATACAGCTTGAATTTTTCCAAAAAGAATATAGTAAAACACAGAAAAGAATAGTAAAAAAAGTGGAAGAATTTATGGTTTATTTAGAGCCATTATTTGAGTTACCCATAGAAATACGAAAATGTATATATACCACAAATGCAATAGAATCAGTAAATTCAGCATTAAGAAAGGTTACCCGTGGGAAAGGAGCATTTCCAAGTGAAAGTTCTGTTTACAAAGTAATGTATTTAAGAATAAAGTAACTTAGTGAAAAATGGAAAAAGCCAATGCAAAATTGGGAAAAAATAAGAAAACAGATAGTTTCTATATTTGGAGATAGATATTTAAAATATGTAAATTTATAAAGATTATAAAGAGCACATTGAAAATTGAATACAAAATTAGCAGTACAATTTTGTACTGCCAATCAAAAATTATTAAAAAAATTTACACACCAGTCTTGACAAGCTCCTTTTTTAATTCTTATTTATCTTTTCCAGGTCTACAAATATAAAGTGCACCTGAATCCGAAGGAAGCGTACACACCGAGCGCATCGTCCGAAGTGCTAATTCGGTAGCCTGCTGGATTATTAGCGAAGTAGTCGTAGTAATCGCCTCCTCTGACGGTGCAACGTAAGCCCGGGTCAGAACAAGACTCTGTAGTCCACTCATCTACATTGCCTCCCATATCGTATATGTTATTTACGGCTGTGGTTTGTCCTGTTGGAATTAATGTACTTGTTCCATTTGCTTTGGTTTGTTTATTTTTTTCTGTATCTGCTATTCCTGTATAAGTAAATGTTGTATCCTTATAATTTCCTTCTTCTGAGCTATTTCCATAATCGCTATTTGTTTTTTGTATGAATGCAATTGCAGTATCCCATGCATAGCTACTTACTAGTTTTGATTTTACACTTGTATAGCCTTGTTTTGTACTAAATGCTTCTGCTAGGCTTTTAGCTTGTGTTCTTGATACATAATTATATGGGGCTTGTCCTGCTTTTACTGTTATTGTATTACTTGTTGATGCTCCTCTTGCTCTTAATTTTTTAGAGTTTGTACTTTCTTGGTCTCCTGCTTCGTATCTTCCAATATAGAATCCCTTATTGGTTTCTACACTTGTCTTTTCGTCTGCAGGCAATGCTTCTTTAAAGTAATTATTATTTGCTCTGTTTTTTATTTGCACTGAATTTGTTGTTGAGTCTATTGTTCCTGTTTCAAAGTTGTCTGAATAAGCTGTTCTCTTATAATCTGCAATACTATCTACTGGTATCCATACAAATTGGTTTCCTTGTAAGTCTGTTCCTACTGTTGTTTGTCCTTTATATTTTTCTTTGTCTGCTGCTGCATCTGAAATTACTAGTCCACTATCTCTTGTCCCGCCAACATACACAAATCCATCTGGGATTGGTACTTCATTTACATCACTTTTATCGTCTCCGATTAATGTATAATAAATTTCATTTGCATTATCTATTTCTTCTTGGTATGCCTCTCTTGTTGATAATTGACTTTTTAATTGTGCTTTTCTTTGAACGGCCATTAACATGTATGCGCTTGACAATATTGTTATAAAAAATATTATTGTTACTGTTACCATTGTTGTTATTGAGCCAGTTTCATTTTTTATTTTTTTCATATGTTGCCTCCTATTTTTATTATTCACAAATCGCAATTTATTTATACTTATGCATATTAGGGCGTTTCCGAATAATTATATTTATTTTATAATTGTGCTTTACAATTGTCAATATAATATTCGGAAATTTCCAAATATTATTTTTCTTTTATTTGTTATACTTTATTTATCATTTTGAGGAGGCTTTGAATAATGTTATCTTCTGAGGCAATTGATAGAGCAGACAAAACTGAAAATAAAGTAGTATAAAAAATAGAAAAGCCACTTTTAGACTCTTCTATTTTCTTTTTTTATATATTTTATATGCTCTATGTTGTTGTTTTTGCTTCTTTCTACCATTTTGTTATATACTCTATCTCTTAAATCTTGCTGTCTTTCTTTTAATGTTAATTTTTCATCTGGATAAAAAGGTCCATCTACATATGATACTAATTGGATTTTTTTATGTTTTTTTCCATAGCTTTGATATGTGTTTGTTATAGAGTATACGGGTGCATTTAGTTTTGCAGGATATTTAAATGATACAGCCTTAAATGGCCTTATTTTTGTATAGTATGGCCAAATGTGTGCTTCTGGATATATGGTTATAGAATTTTTATTTTTTATTTTTTCTTCTATAATTTCTAAAAAGTTTTTCATTGCTTTTATGTCAGAAGGAATTGGAATTGCCCCTAACATTTCTACAAGTGTTCCTGTTCCTTTTAATGATATATTTACAGGATTTACTATTAAAAAATTTCTTTTTGGATAGTCTGCAACACTTGGAATAAATGTATCTGCAAATGGTTGTGTATGGTTTGCATATATAAAATATCCTTGTTTTTTACATTCTTTTAGCTTTTCTTTTCCTATAAATTTATGTCTAAATTTTATTTTTAAGTATCCCAATTTTATTGGCATACTTAAAACATTTTGTAAAAATAGTGAGCATACATTCCATATAAAACTTTTTTTATATTTAAAGTTTTCGTCTATTTTTCTTGGTTTTAATTTTGATGGAGCTAGCTCGTCATTTAGTTCATCACTGTAATATAAAACTTTTTGTTCCATTTTTCCTCTTTTATTCATCACAAGTATATTTTAGTGGTATTTTATAGAAGTCTTCATATATTTTTTTCCATATTTCAAAGTTTTGTTTTTTCATTATTTCTGTATTTTCTTTTTCATTTAAATTTTTGTCTGGATATATTGGTTCTCCTATATTTATTGTATATTCTTGTATATTAAAGCCATCTTCACCTATTATATTGCTATCTTCCATTGTTATAAAAATTGGAACTACTGGTGCATTATTTCTTGCCGCTAATTTAAAAGCTCCGTCTTTTAATGGCTTTGGTTTTTTATAGTTCCACCACATACTTTGTTCTGGATATATTAGTATGTAGTCTCCCCCTTGCAAAATTGTGTCTACTGCTTTTATAAAGTTAACCATCGTTCTCTTGTTTGAGCTTAATGGAAGTGTGTCACAGTTTCTAAAAAAGAATCCATATAGTCCAGGAAAGTTTGTATAATTTCCCTCTCTTATTACTTTGTAAAGTCTTTTATCTTTTTCGTTTTCGCACATTCTAAATACTTTTTCCACAGTAAAGCAGTCGAATGGATTAAAATGGTTGCAAGTAATTATTGCTCCTGTTTTTACTTTGTTTAAGTTTTCTAGTCCATTTATATTTTTTATTATTAGTTTGTTATTTCTTAGTAAGTTATCTAAGAACCTTTCTCCTACTTCGTTTGCAAATATTCTTTTTAATTTGCTTGTCATTTTGCTTCTTAAATAATCTATGTTTTCTGGAGTTAGAACTATTGTTGGAGGATCGTTTTCAACATCTATATCAAACTTTCCTTCTTTTTCTAATTTTTCTATCTTTTTTTGCACATCAATTCTGTATTGTGATTTTTCTATTACTTTAGGCTCTTCTTTTTCTTGTTTTCCAAGTCTTGTTATTGTTAATAATTTTTTTGTATCCATAACATCTCCTATTTTTTTCTATCGTCACCAACACACATTGTTTCTTTTTTTGCAAGTTCTATAAGTTTTAAGCTGTTCGCATCATCTTTTTCTTTATCTGCTTCTGTATATTTTGCTCCCTTTGCTTTTATTTGGTCATAAAATTCTGTTTTCTTTGCATATTCCCAGAAATACTCTTGATAAAGTACATTATCAAAGTACCAAGGTTTGCATCCTAGGTTATAATGTATTAGCTTTATATCTCCTTCTCTTTTTCCCATAGCAGGCATTCTGTTCCATTCATAACCTAAAAGTTTTACTCTGCCTTTGCATAATCTATTTAAATAGTCTTGGTCTTGAGCAACTTCAAATTTTATTTTGCTTAACATATATATGAATTTATCTTCGAATTTGTATTCTCTAAGTTCTTTTAAGTTCATTACAATTATTCCTGCATTAAAATAATTATTGTAGTCTGCGACTCCAACTACTAGTTCGACATAGTCTTGAAATTCTGGAACTGCCTGAACTGCACCATCTGGAATACCTGCAATTAGGTTTGTTTCCATATCTGTATTATATAATTCTGCTATATCAGCTACTATAACTGTATCGCAGTCTATGTATACTGCTTTATCATATTCTGGATAAAGCTCTGGTATGAATAGTCTAAAATATGTTGTATTTGAAAAATAATTACGTGTATATAATTTATCTTCTATTTCCTTTAGTTTATAACCTAAATTTACAAATTCTATACTTACATTTTCTGCCTCATATGCTTTAATTTTTTCTTGGTTTTCTTCTGTCACATTTACATATAGTATTTTTATTTCGTATTTATTTTCCTTAGATGCGTTTTCTATTAATGATTTTAAAGCTACTCCTAAGAATGGTATGTAGCCATTATCTACTGCAAAAAATACTGGTATTGTATTAGTGTTATTCATTTTACGGTTTTCCTCCTAATTACTTTATTTCTATTTTTTTATTTTCTTCTACTATTTCTTCATATTCTTTTTTTAATTTTAAATATTCATTTAAGTCATCATCAAATCTATAGCATTTAAGTTCTTTGTGAATTCCTTCTATTTGCCATTGTTTAAAGTTTTCTGTATGTGGAAATGGCTTTACTTTAAGCCTTTTGCAAAAATGACAAATTACAGTATCTTGTCTTTTAAAGCTTGCTTGTTCGTTAAATTTACGTGGTAATAAAAGCTTGCTTGTTGTAGACCAATATATAGCGTCTTGGTCCGCAAATGGAAGTTTTCTCTTTTTTATTAGCTTTCTTGCTTTTTCTAAAAGACCTGTTTCTTTTATTTTCTTTAAATTTAATAAAAGCATTCCAGCATTTATATAATCTGATTTTATTATTTTAGAACCATATTTTTCTTTTACTGCTGCATACTCGTAATTTGTTATATCTGTATGATATAGCTCAGATATATCCTGTGCAGCCATCATATCTATATCTAGATATAATATTTTGTTTGGCAATTCTTCTATTAAATCTGCAAATAGTCTTAATAGTGTATATGGAGTACAATAGGCATTCTCATTTTTTCCCTTACCAAATTCTTTTTCATATAAATTTGTTACATCTATTTTTATTACTTTGTTCTCTTTATTCTTACTTTGGACTACTTTATTTAAAAATGCCACTTGTTCATCATTAATTGCGGTGTATTCCTTTTTTATTCTGGATACATCCATTGTTAAAATATAACAAGTTATTGGTTCTTTTGTTTTATTAGTAATAGATATAAGTTCTGATAAAGCTCCATCAAATACTTTTTCATTACCGCTAAATAATAAATTAATCATTTTATCCCCTATATATTTTTATTATATTTCATCTAATTTATTCTTTTTATGAAAAATTTGTAGAATTTTGTTTTATTGTGCTGAAAAACATTATACAACATAATCTAATTTTTTTCAACTTCTACTAATAGCTTTTTCAAATATTCTAGTCCGCTCTTTATTTCGAATACTTCCTTCATATTTAAATTTTTATAGTATTCATCTAAACTTAATGTGTCACTTATCTTTTTTAGGGAAACGAGCTCTATGTTATAAATATTACATATTAAATAAATTGAATGTAATTCCATATCAAATACGGCATCATCTGTTATTTCTGTTTTTGTTACAAAACATTCTGCACTATAGCAAGGTAATTTTTTTATTTCATTGTTTTCTAATTTTTTAATACAGTTTTTATCATATCCTTCTATTGTGTATTTTTGTTCTCCTGGTATGTTCCATTCATAATTATACGACTCAGCAACATTTACCCACTCGCCAATTTTGCTTTTTACAGCTCCTGCATATCCAAGGTTTATTATTATGTCAGGTTTTTCATTATTTTCTAGATACTGAGTTAAATTTATTGCAGTAAGCTCTTTTCCTATTCCTGTTATTAAAAGGCTTATATTATTTTTTCTAAATATTTTTAAATTCTTTTCATTTTCTATTTTTATTAATTCTAGCTCTTTTGTTATGTCTATTGCTTCTTTTTCCATCGCGATTACAAATAATATTTTTTTCATATTTTATTTCTCCTTAAAATTTTTCCCTTTATTGTAAAGATTATATTTTAACAATAATATCAAAAAATTGCCTTATCATATTTTGTCTGCAAAAGCCTTATATTTATATTATTCACTTTTTTAATGTCTTTATTATACTTTATTTTAGTAAAAAAAATCAACCATATTAGCTATGATTGATTTTTTAAGATTTCCCAATCTATTATCTTTCCGCATCATCTTTATCAGGCTCATTTACTTTTCCTGAAGTTACATTTTTTTCATTTTCTTCTATTGTTCTGTTTTCTTTTACTTCCTGTTCTTTTGATGCAGTAGGTTGTTTTATATCTACACCTTTTCTTAGATTCTCTCTATATGCATCTGCTTTACTTTCTTCACTCTTTGTATCGATATCTTCAACTTTTTCACTTAAGCTTTTTTCTACAAACTCCGGCATTGCCTTTTTAGGATTAAATACACTTCTAACTTTATCTGTTAATTTTTCAAGCCAATTTCTTGTATCTATGTTTTCTGCAACAGAAACATGTTCAGATAAGTTTGCGTATTTAATAAATGGTCTTAAAGCTTTTTCGAATTTAATATGTTTTTTATCCATATTTTCTCCAAATAGTTTCATATAAGTAACTTTTACTGGATTATATGAATTTCTTTCTTCTGCAAAATCATTAATAGATTTTTCGTAATTTTGGGCAAATTTATTTATTAATGTGTTTTGAGCTCTTTCGCTATCAATACCATTTTCTGATAATATTTCTGTTACAGCTTTGCTGATTGCAGTTATCATATATGGATCCATTGTTTTTGTGCATCTAACTCCAATTTCGTTAAAGAATTTTCTTTCTCCTGAAGGTTTTATTTTTTTAAGTACTGGACTTAGATCAATTTCCTTATTAATTCCCATATTGAAACTTACATTAGCTGTTCCTCTAGATACATCTAAGCTTAAATTTGTAAGTTCTAATTTTTCTTTTAATGTCATATATGGTATTGTATCATTTTTTATTGGTCTTTTGCTTTCTGCGTATTGTGGAATTTGATATTTTGTTACATTTCTATTAGCCTTTGGTATTACTGTTTCAAATTCTCCCTGTGGTGGAATAACTTGTGTTTCAAAGTTTTCTTGTTCTACTGTTGTTTCTTTTGTAGGAGTTTGTTTTTGAGCTGGTTGCTCTTGTTTTGCATCTGCTTTTTCTTTTATTTCTTTTGTTTTATTTGCACTTGTTTTTTCTTCTTTTACTACTTCTTGTTTTTCTTCAAAGAATTCTTTTCCGTATTCTGCTTCCATCTTTTCTATAGATGCCTTTACTTCTTCTAGTTCTTCTTTGCTTTCTGCTATTTCTTTGTCTACTTTTTCTAGCTCTTTATTAATTCTTTGAATGTCCAACATATATTCTTTATACTCTGGATCGTCTATTTTCTTTCCTTTACTTGCAAGAGCATTTATTGCTACCATTCTTTGGTCTCTTTCATCAAAAAGCTTGTTTCTTTGGCTTGAAGCAATTTTTTCTTCTAACTCTGCCTTTCTTTTTTGTAGGTCTTTATATTCTTGTCTTTTTGCTTCATTTTGCTTTTCTTCTGCCTTTGCTTTTTCTTGTTCTTCGTTTGCAATTTTGTCAAATTCGTCACGAAGGTCTTTTATTGTTTGATCTAAGTACATATCATTATAATCTGCACCTTGGGCTTCTAATTCGGCAGTTCTTGCATCTATTTTTTTAATTAGATCATTCATTTTTTCTAGCTTAGGTGAAATTTTTTCAATTTCTTTTAGTGTTTCTGCTTCTGCAGCTTTTTCCGCCTTGTTTATATCTTCTATTTTAGATGTTAAACTTTGTAGTTTTTCGTCCATAGCCAAGTCTGTATAAGTTAATCCTTGTTCTAATAACTCATCTTCTCTTTGTCTAATTTGTAAATTTATTTGATTTATTTGGCTTTTACGCTCATTTGATGATGCCCTAAATTCTTGTTCTATACGGCTTATTTGATCGTTTAATTTTTTTATCTCTTCGTTCATTTAAAAGTTCTCCTTTCAAACTTTAATACTCATACAATTCTAGTTTACCATATTTTTATTTATTTTTCAATATTTTATGTATACTATGGTATTATAATTTATATTATACTATCATATTTTCCAATTTTTTTGTATTTTTTAATTGAAATGTAATATTTTTTTAATATTTGTAACATTTGGTTATATTATGGCATTTTCTGCCATATCTTTTTCTAAATACTCTATCGCCCTATCTGATATTTTTCCATATTTTAGTTTTTTATCTGATATTTTTTTGCCTTCTAGTTCTGGCATTATTCCATAATTTGCATTCATTGGTTGGAATTTTTCATTTTCTGTAGAAATGTAATTTGCTAAAGCTCCTATCATTGTATATTTAGAAAATTTTATTTTATCTTCTCCATTTAACTTATTTACAGCATTTATTCCAGCAACCAAGCCAGATGATATAGACTCAACATATCCTTCTACTCCTGTTATTTGTCCTGCAATGAATATATTATTGTTATTTTTTAGATTATATGTATTATCTAATAATTTTGTAGAATTTATAAATGTATTTCTATGCATTACTCCATATTTCATAAATTCTGCATTTTCTAATCCTGGAATTAAGCTAAATACTCTTTTTTGCTCTCCAAATTTTAAATTTGTTTGAAAACCAACTATGTTATAAATTGTTTCTTCTTTATCATCTTGTCTTAGCTGAACTAATGCATATGGTCTTGTTCCTGTTCTTGGATCTGTAAAGCCCATTGGTTTTAGTGGCCCATATCTTAATGTGTCTATTCCACGTTTTGCCATTACCTCTACGGGCATACATCCTTCAAATATTTCTCTTTTTTCAAATTCGTGTAGCTCAACAACTTCTGCATTTACAAGCTCATTCCAAAATTTTTCGTATTCTTCTTTGTTCATTGGAAGATTTATATAAGATGCTTCTTTACTATTTTTTTTGTGTTTTCTTTCTTCTTCAAATTCTGCTTTCCATTCTTCTATGTCATGTTCTTTTGGCCTTTCTTGTTCATATCTATTTCCATAAAAAGCTATGTTCATATTTATGCTGTCTTTTGCAACAATTGGAGCAGCTGCATCGTAAAAGTGCAAATCATTTTCACCTGTTAACTCTAAAATTTCTTCCGATAAACTGTTTGATGTAAGAGGTCCTGTTGCTATAATTACTATATTGTCTTTGCAAAGATCTTTTAATGTTACAGCTTTATCTTTTCCAACCTCTTCTCTTATTATTGTTATATTTTCCATTTTTTCTAATTTTTCTGTTACTCTTTTAGAAAAAATTTCTCTGTCTACTGCTAGAGCCTGACCTGCTGGAACTGATGTTTCATCTGCTATTTTTATTAATAGTGAATCTAATTTTCTTAATTCTTCTTTTAATAGCCCGCAAGCATTTGTATGTAAGTTTGATTTAAATGAGTTGCTACATACAATTTCTGCTAAATTTTTATTTGAATGTGCTGGTGAAAATCTATCTGGCTTCATTTCGTATAGCTTTACCTTTATTCCTCTTTTTGCTATTTGATAAGCCGCTTCTGCTCCAGCTAATCCTCCACCTATTACTATTATATCTTTATCCATTTTTCACCTTTCTTCTTTTATTCAAATAAATTCATTATTTCTTCTTTAGATAATTTGTTTATAAATGTTTGGTTCGTTGAAATCATACTGTCTATTAAAGATTCTTTTCTTTTTTGTAGTTCGTAAATTTTTTCTTCTATAGAATTTTTTGTAATTAGCTTATATACTTGTACATTTCTTTTTTGTCCAATTCTATAGGTCCTATCTGTCGCCTGATTTTCTGCAGATAAATTCCACCAAGGATCATAGTGTATTACCATATCTGCTCCAACTAAGTTTAGTCCTGTTCCACCAGCTTTAAGTGATATTAAGAATAATTTTTTATCTGGACTATTATTAAATTCATCTACTAAATTTACTCTGTCCGATACTTTTGTTTGACCAGTTAACTTTAAATATTCTATTTTTTCTTTTTTAAGCTCTTTTTCTATAATATCAAACATTGCTGTATAGCCAGAAAATAATAGTATTTTATGCCCTGACTGAATTGCATCTTTTATAATTTCTATACACTGATTTAGCTTTCCGCTTTCCCCTTTATAGTTCTCTATAAATAGGCTTGGATGACAACAAATTTGTCTAAGTCTTGTTAATAATGCTAGTATTTTTATTTGGCTCTTTTCTATTCCATTTTCTTTTATTTCTTCCATTGCATCTTTTTTAGCTCTTGCTAAATACGATAAATAAATATCTTGTTGTTCATCTGTCATTTGACTATTTAAAATTGTTATCATTTTGTCTGGAAGTTCTGTTAACACTTCCTTTTTTATTCTTCTTAATACAAATGGTTCTATTAATTTTTTTAGTTTGTTTGTTGCATACTCATCTGCATCTCTTACTATTGGTGTTTCGTACATTTCTTTAAATTTTCTGTATCCAAATAAATATCCTGGCATGATGAAATCAAATATAGACCATAATTCAGATAACGAATTTTCTATTGGTGTTCCTGTTAATGCATATCTTGTTTCTGCATTTATGTTTTTTATTGCTTTTGCATTTTGTGTATTGTTATTCTTTATGTATTGCGCTTCATCTGCAATTATAAATTTAAATTGAATTTCACTCTTTTTATACTCATCTATATCTCTTTTTAATAGTTCATATGATGTTATTACTATGTTATAATTTTTTATATTTTCAATTTGTTTTTTTCTTGCCTCTAAGCTTCCGTGTATAACCTGAGAAGTTACACCAGTAGTAAACTTTTCTATTTCGTTTTGCCAGTTTAAGCATAATGAACTTGGGCAAACAACCATTATTGGTTTGCTATTTTCTTTATTTTTTTCTAAATAAGAGCAAATAACGCATAAAATTTGAACCGTTTTTCCAAGTCCCATATCATCTGCTAATATTCCACCTAGTCCATAAAAGTCTAGCATTTGTAACCATTGTACACCTATTTTTTGATATTCTCTTAAATTGGCATTTAATAAGCTTGGCATTTGCATAGAGCCTTCTATTTGTTTTACATCTAATCTTTCTACTAAGCTTTTGTAGTTTTCATCTTTATTTACTTTTATAAACTCATTTTTATCTAAAATTTTATCTAAATATAGAGCTCTATACATAGGTAACCTTAATTCACCATTTTTTATTTGACTATAATCAACATCTATATCTTCTGTAATGCTATCTATAAATTTTATAGTCTCGTTATCTTCTAAATTTATAAAGCTTCCATCTTTTAATCTATGATATTTCTTTTTTAGTTTATATTGTCTCATTATTTCTTGAAGTTCTGCTGGATCAAAATTTAAATTTGTAAAATCTATATCTAATAGATTATTCTCTATTTTTACTCCTAAGCTTATATTTGAACTAGATTTTATTTCTTTTTCTTTAAAATTATCTGTTGCAAGAATTTCAAAGTTTTTCATATATGAATTTATATCTTCTGTTAAAAATTTATATATTTTTTCCTCATTTGCAAGTACAAGTCTGTGTTTTTTGCCATCTAGCATAAAACCAGATTCAACAAACATATCTATAAGTCTGGCTTCTTTTATCTTGTTTCTTATTATTTTGCTATCCTCTGGTTGTTCGTTTAAAGGATTTATTGTTACATCATCATATAAAAATTTTAACTCTGCAACTATATAGTTTTTTTCGTTGTAGTCCAAATATAATTGTGCAAAAAGTGGACTTGGTATAAATTGTTTTATGTTTTTATATGCCTCATCATCTATGCTTAATGTTTGTTTTATGTTCGGCTCAACCACTGAGAAGAACATTGAAAGTTGACTGTTTGGAATTATAATCTCATTTGTAAAGTTTTTTCTAAATATTTCTAATAAACGTATTATTGTCTCTTTATATTTTTTTGAACATCTATATAGTTTTTTATCTAATAATAAATATGTATATTTTTTTCCACTATATATAGTATAAGTATATACATCTATGTTGGATGTTATTTTATAACTTGTAAGTGTTGACTGCTTTAAATTAAATTTAATTTCTGGTTCTTTTGGTGTAAATACTACGCTTTCTGTTCCATACTGACTTTCCATTAATACAGCTCTATTTTCTAAACATAAAAACAGTTCGTCTAATCCTGTATTAGATAGCAAAATAGAATCTTCTCCAAGTCTTTTTGTGTAATAATCATATCCTGTACTAGATTCATTTGCATATTTTATAATTTCTGCATATTTTAATACAAAATCTAATAATTTTCTATCTTCTTCCACAAATTTGTCTCTTGTGTGGACAAACTCTAGCTTTGAACCATATTTAAACTTTTCTTCGTTTAAAAATCTATCATAAAATTCTGGTAAAGATTTTACTTTATAAAATTGTTTTTCTCCTATTTTTATTTCCAATTTTATTGTATTATTGAACTTACTATAAATTATTTTTGGTTCTATATGAATAGTTCCTTTAGATATTTTTTTACTTTTATTATCAACCTCTTCTATATCTGATAAATTATAAAATTCTTTAAAAACCTGGTTAAATACTCTGTATTTTTCTGGTGAATCTTCAAACTTTTCCATTTAAGACTTTCTCTCCCTGCTTTTTACTTAAGTACCTATTATATAACAAAAAAAGACAAAAAACAAGCCAAAATTAGACAAAAAAGAAAACCCTTTTAGGATTTTCTTTTTATTAATTTGTTTATTAGAAAGGTTCTCATGAATTTTTAAGATAAACTGAAAGCATTACACGAAAAATTCATTTTTCTATAATCACCCTAGTTATAAATTTTACTTTAATTAGAGCTATTAGCTTTTAACGAATTATATATTTCATTTATACAACTCTCCTTTGTTTAAATTTTAGATATATAAGCCATTTTTATAAATTATTTTTCACTCTTTTTTGTACTTTTCTTTTTTGCCGTTTTTTTGCTTGTAGTTTTCTTTGCAGTTGTCTTTTTTCTTGTTTTCTTTTCTGCTTGTTTTGTAGCATCTTCTGGAGACCATTTTTCTCCTGGCTTTGGTTTATTCCAAGATATATAATTGCAACTTGCAGGATTGTTCTCGCATATGTAATAGTTCTTTCCTCTTTTAGTTTTTCTAACTTGAACTTGACCCCCACAAACTGGACAAGGCACGTCAACTGTTACAACAAATGGTTTTACATTTTTACATTCAGGATAACCTGGGCAGGCTAAGAATTTTCCATATCTTCCAACTTTTACTACCATATTTCTTCCACATTTGTCGCATTTTACATCTGTAACTTCTTCTTCTAATTTTACGTGTTCTAATTCTTTATCTACTTTTTCTAGTTCTTTTTCAAATGGTGGATAGAATTGTCTTAGTACCTGTTTCCATTCTTCTTTTCCCTCTGCAACTTTATCGAAGTCATTCTCTATTTGTGCAGTAAACTCTACATTTACTATGTCTGTAAAGTTTTGAGTAAGTAATGTATTTACTACTTCTCCCAAATTTGTTGGTACAAGTTGTTTTTTATCTTTTTCTATATATCTTCTCTCTAAAATTGTTGTTATTGTTGGTGAATATGTACTTGGTCTTCCAATTCCTTTTGCTTCTAGCTCTTTTACTAAACTTGCTTCTGTATACCTTGCTGGTGGTTCTGTAAAGCTTTGTTTTGGATTTATTTTTTTCTTTATTACTTCTTGTCCTTGTTCTAGACTAGGAATACTTGTTGTTTCCTCATCTTCTTGGTTGGTGTCGTTTCCTTCTACGTATAGAGTCATAAATCCTTTGAATTTTAAATTTTGACCACTCGCTTTAAAGTTATAATTATTTACATCAATGTCTACATTTATTGTATCATACACGGCTGCCGACATCTGGCTTGCTATAAATCTGTTATAAATAAGTCTATATAGCTTATATTGATCTGCAGATAAGCTGTCTTTTATGCTGTCTGGTGTAATGTTTATGTAGGTTGGTCTTATACCTTCGTGTGCATCTTGTGCATCACTGCTTTTTTTGTAGTATCTATTTTCGTAATACTCTGCACCATAAGTCTTTGTAATTTGTGTTTTGGCAGCACTTCTTGCTTCTTCCGAAATTCTTGTAGAGTCTGTTCTCATATATGTAATTAATCCAACTGTACCTTTTTCTGGAATTTTAACACCTTCATAAAGTCCCTGTGCAACAGACATTGTTTTCTTTAGAGTAAATCCTAATTTTCTAGAAGCCTCTTGTTGCATTGTACTTGTTGTAAATGGAGGGGCTGGAGTTTTCTTTTTTTCTCCTGTCTTTACATTTGTAACAATATATTTTCCATCTTCTATTTGAGATAAAATTTCGTCTACTTCTTCTTTTTTGTGTAAATCTTGTTTCTTACCATCTTTTCCATAGAATCTTGCTTCAAATTGCTTTTTAGACTTTTCGTCTAATAATGTCACATATATATTCCAGTACTCTTCTGGTATAAAATTTCTTATCTCATTTTCTCTATCTACTATTAATTTTACTGCAACAGATTGAACTCTACCAGCAGATAATCCTGGTTTTACTTTTTTCCATAAAAGTGGACTTATTTTATAGCCAACAATTCTGTCTAATACACGTCTTGCTTGTTGTGCATCTGTTAAATTCATATCTATTTTTCTTGGTTTTTTTATAGAATCTTTTACTGTTTCCTCTGTTATTTCGTTAAAAGTTACTCTGCATATACTATCTTCTGGTATTTCCAAAATATGAGCTAGATGCCAAGCAATTGCTTCTCCTTCACGATCGGGGTCGGTTGCAAGATACACTTTTTTTGCACTCTTTGCATCTTTTTTTAGTGATTTTATTAAATCTCCTTTTCCCCTGATATTTATATATTCTGGTTCAAAGTCGTGTTCAATATCAACCCCTAATTTAGACTTTGGTAAGTCTCTAATATGTCCCATTGATGCAACAACTTTTGTGCTTCCTCCCAAGAATTTTTTTATTGTATTTGCTTTTGCTGGTGACTCAACAATTATTAATTTGTCTGCCATTGTTTTCTCCTAACTTAAATTTTATTACTACCATAGTATTGTAGCCTATATTTTTATTTTTTTCAAGATTTATTTCAAAATTCAAAAACTACTCTTTGTAGGTTAGTCAATCATTTGTCACAAATTATTTAAAATAAATACTTTGAGCACCTATATTGCAAATAACGATTC
>CAKOVP010000029.1 GCA_934122035.1 uncultured Clostridia bacterium
TTGAAAATGTGTGTGATGATGGAACAGAATTTTCTGTAGACGGTGATGAAAATAAACTCTGTCTTTACATGAGAATTCTTCAAGGGCTTCCAACTACAAAGGTTAAAACAACTACTGCTGGTGCCGGACTTGATGCTCCAGAAGAAATTGCGAGCATTCCAGAAAATACTGTCTATCCAAAGGGAAGCAGTGAAAATGCTGACATGTTTAATATGATTTCTACACAGATTCCATATTATTACGGCGGTCAGTGTACTGACTTTGTGTGGTGGAGATTCAAGCTTCAATATGGTTTGGATACTGGTGGTGGTAATGGAAGAGCTGTGGCAAGTAATACAGCAGCCAGGTATCCAGATAAATTTGAACTTGTATCGATAAATCTGGATAACTATACACAGGTTGATGAAAGCTATGCTGGATCAATTATTTCACAGCTCTTTGCTCATCAGCCGAGTGGTGCATGCAAAACACAGGACAGTGTCGGGCATGTTCTGTTCCTGGAAAAAGTCGATACTTCGAGTGGAGAACCAATAATCTGGTACTCAGAAGGCAACTATGGGGCATCAGCTTATGGTGCAATCCGAATAAATATGAAGCAGAGTCTTCACGATTTCCTGATTGCCCGATGTAATTCCATCGAGCTCTGTGCCCCTGTCAATGTGTCATAGCCATTCTTGTTTAAGGATGGCTTTTTCTAAAAAAAGGAGGTGATTTTTTTTGCAGAATGACAAACTTTTAAAGTTTAAAGAAAAGTTTGCAGGTATGAATCCTGTTCAGAAAGTGTTTGCTGTAATTGCTATTATTCTGGCGATTGCAGCATCTTATCTGCTGTGTGCTCTACTTGTTGGACAGCTCTTTAAACCTTTCAACCCAGACTATGCAGGCAATGCATTGATGTTTGGGCTTTTCAGACAGTCTAAGGTTTCACTGCTGTTGTGGCTTGCCATGATGGCTTTTATTGTTGTTTCGCTTACATCAAACAATCTCAGGAATTCAATTCAGTCAACCGAAAATGGTATTTCCATTGCAAAAAACAAAGTTGGCGGTACAGCTGAATGGATGAATGAAGCTGAGATAAAAAGTAATTTCCATATTGGAGATATAAAGAGCTCCAATACAATACTGTATGGAAAAATGGATAAGAAGGGCTATAAGAGAATCGTTACTTTCCAGCCGCCTAAGGGCTCTGAAGGTAATAGAAATACTCTGGTCGTTGCTTCAATGGGCTCTGGTAAAACATATACCTTTGTTATTCCGAACCTGATTCAGACAATACTCAGAGGAGATTCTTTTGTCTGTACCGATCCAAAAGGTGAACTTTTTTCATCACTTGCACAGTGGTGCAGCGAAATGGGAGTTGAGGTTCATCTGCTTAATCTTGACCCAGATAACATCAAATATTCTGAGTTCTGGAACTGTCTTCAGGAAACTATTAATCCAGAAACAGAACGCTGTGATCCAACTGGGTTGAATGACTTTGTAAATATTTACATGCAGAACTCTGGAAATGGTAAAGAAGATTTCTGGTATAACTCAGCATTAAACCTTGTAAAGGCTGTTATTGGCTATATTGCCTATAATCATGAAAGCGATATTATTGATGGCTATGTCACACTTTATGAAAGAATAACAGGAGAGTCAGATGAGAACAATCCGGTCATTCACAAAATGAAAAATACAATGTGTTCTTTTAAATGGATCAAACAGACCATCAGATCAGAAGCATTGAAAAATGGTTTTGATGAGACAGAACTTGACAAGATTTTCTATGATATTGAAAAGATAAAACCTAAATTTAAATACAATATCGGCGAAGTCGTTGATGCACTTCTTAACTTTGATTCTATTGAAGACAAGCTTGCTGAGATCCCTGACTGGCATCCAGCTGCTTATTCCTATGCAATGTACAAGACCAATGACACAGAAACAGTTCGTAAGTCTGCTTTGCAGGGTGCTCAGCTGAGATTCGCATTATTCTCTGATCCAAATGTAAAAGAAGTGCTTTCTCATGACGGAATAAGTATCAATGACATCAATGGAAAACAGTCTGCATTCTTCGTAATTATTTCTGACAAGGTCAATACTTTGAAGCCTATTGCTTCACTGTTCTTTTCATTTATGTTTAAGGATCTGCAGGCAAACTATGAGAAAAACGGTAGAGAAGCAAACAAAAAGGGTGTAAAAAATCCATGTCATGAGGTAACTGTAATGCTCGAAGAATTCTTCTCAATTGGTGTTATCTGCGGATCTCCAGAAGAATTCGGACGTGTCATGGCAACGTGCAGATCACGTAAGCTTTATGTAAGTATCATCATTCAGTATATTGCTCAGATTGAGGCATTGTATGGTCCATTCATTAAAGATGCAATTCAAGGCGGATGCTCAACACTGTACTATCTCGGTGGGAACGATCCAACAACTCTGAAATTTATTTCTGATTTTGCTGGAAGAACAACAGTAATTACTGAGTCACATCAGGAAGGTGCATCGCTCCTTTCTAAGACTGGAACAAACGTAAGTGTAAGTGCAAAAGAAAGACCACTGATCACGACCGAAGATGCAAGACTCTGGAAAGACAGAGTCTTATTAATTAAGCAGTGGTGTCAGCCAGCAAAGCTGTATCCTTTTGGATGGGATAATCATTACATTTGCTATAAAGGAAAGGGAAATCACCCTAAAGGAATGATCCACCTTGTTTCAAAAGAAATTAAATATCCAGATGGATCAACCGCTACTTTATGGAATGTTGCATCTGATTCATTTACTTCTTTTGAAGAGTATATTGAGCCGATTGAAACAAGAGTATTGAGAATTATAGACAAGCAGAATTCTATCGGTGATACTGAAGAATATATTTCAGATGAAATACTTGGATTGGAAAGAGTCAAATTGCTGAATGATGCAGTTGACGAAAATGCTGAAACTGAAGTCTTATTTCCAGAAGATATTCTTGAACAGCAGGAAAAACTCAAGAACGGACTCATGGAATCTGATACATCGCAGGCCGATGTTATGCAGGAAAATCATGATAATAATTCTGCGATTCTGAATCCGATCGAGAATGAATCAAAGAAAGAAGCTAATGAAAATACAGCTGACTATGCTTCAGAGAACAATGGCGAAGCAGAAACATTAGAACAAGATTTAGATGCAATGCTTGCAGATGCTGAAGCAGCAGCTGAAAATACTATCAACAATCAGGTTGATAATATGAGCAATCCAGAACAGATGTCTCTGGGGCTTGTAGAGGATTCTCAAAAGAAAAATGAGAAGAAAAAGCCTTCCAGAAAGCCTTCAACAAATGTGGCAAATCTTGGAAGAGGAAATAAACAAAAGACAAAAAAAGCATTGCCAGACGAATAATGGCAATCAGGGAAGCATGATCTGCTTCCCTTTTTAGATAAAAGAGGAGAACAATTTAATTATGTTAGATCAAGAAATGAATGTGTTTGAAGAAACAGATGGTGTATTTGAAGCACCAGAAAATGCTGAAGATGTCAGCGAAGAAGTGACAGAAAATGTAAATGCAGCCACACATGAAGAAGCTGTATCTGAAGAAAAAGTTGAAGTGCCTGCGACAGAACCTGAAGAAGTAAATGAAGAAAAAAGCGAAGACGCTGAGCCTTCACCTGCTGAAACTTTACTTTCTGATGAAGAAGAAATTGCTGAAGAAATCAAAGCTGCTGCTGGAAAGTCAAATTTAATTGGTATGGTTGGCAATGTTTCAAAGAATGTGATTGCTCAGGGAAATGATGTTTCTGATGAAATGCATGCCTATACTGGCTTGAAAAAGTCTTTGGATAACCAAGATATCCTTTGGGGTATTGTTGATGGCGTAACGCCTTTAAAATCATCTAAAACAGTTGTTATATCTGTTGTGTGGAATAAAGTCAGAATCTTTATCAATGAAAAAAATTATTTTGAAAAGTCATTCAGCTTTGGAAAAGACTTCGAAAATATGAATGACACATTGAAACTGAGACGTAAGGTTTCACGTATCAATGCACAGCTTGGTGCACTCGTTCCTTTTATTGTGAATGATATTCAGACAGTAAACGGCAAGATTCAGGTCACTGCTTCTCGCTCGGAAGCTATGTCTAAACTTAGAGATATTTACTTTATTCATAAGAATACCGATCATCCTGTTGACGTTAAACCTGGTGATGAAGTAGCTGAAGCACATGTAATTACTGCTACTCCTTTCTGGGCACTTGTTGAATGCCTCGGTGTTGAAACAAGAATGGATGCTTATGCCTTAAGCCATACTCGTATTGAAAACTGTGCTGATTATGTAAAGCCAGGCGATAAATTACGTGGAGTTAGAATTGTAAAAATCCATATTAATGAAGGTGATGATGTTTATTTGACTTTAAATGCAAGAGTCAGAGCTAACAGAGACAGAATTGCTTCATTGACTCCAGGCTCTCAGCATTTAGGCGAAATTGTTTCCTACAACCGTAAAAAACAATACTATAAAGTTGTTCTGGCTGACGGTGTTGAAGTTGCTGTTAAACAGAAAATGACAGGTACTGATGAAGAATTGTCTGGTGGTACACCAGTTATTGTTAAGGTACTGTTTATCGGAAAAGATAATTTATACGTAGTCGGTTCATTATACAGACGTTAATTTTCACTGAAGCTAGGATGTCTTTTTTTGCAAGATGTCCTAGTTTTTAAATACCAAAAAAATTTTAAAAGAAAGAAGGAGGACAATAATTTGGCAAAGGAAGAAGAAAAAATCAGAATAGTATTTATTCCAAAAAACTACTCTGGATCATTCAATATTGCTGGATCAACACTCAGTATCAGGAGCTGCATTGAAGCAGTTCTTATTGGAGGAACACTTGGCCTTGTCGGATTTTTCATTACTAGATCATTTCCAACAGAAATAAAAGCCGGTGCTATTTCACTCGGTGTGATTGGCGGGGGAATCCTTGGAATGTATGGTCATAACGGTGATCCATTTTCTACATTCCTTACAAGTGTATATAAATTCAACAAAAACAAGCGTGCTTGTTTCTACAATCCAAGACCGAAAAAAGAAGCTAAACCTCTTGTGCTGAAGCAGGCAAGTCTTGATGACGAGATCTTCGGCCGTAAGCAGGCACAGGAACTTAAGGAAAAATTCTTCAGCAGCAAGACGACTTTTACTGCCGTGGAAATGCCGGATAATCTTTATTTTGAAGATGATATAGGTATTGTGGATGCACCTGAAGGATATGTCGGGGCAAAGAAAAGCAAAGAAAAATTTGTAAAGCCTAAGAAGAAAGGAAGTGTTAAGAATGGCAAAAAGAAAGCAAAAAAGAAAGCCTCAAGGTAAAAAGCCTGTTGAAAAAAAGGAACATAGAAAAAAGCAGAAGCCTTTTCAGTCAACACAGGCTTCACTTCCTATTCTTGGATTTGCCAATGGACTTGTTGTAGAAAAGAACAATGAAGTAAGCATGATTATGGAAGTGAATCCATCACAGTTCTTTCTGAAAAAGAATGAAGAACAGAATAATATATCATCTCAGTTCCAGAATTTTCTGAAGATAGCTCCTGACAATATTCATTTTAAGGTGCTTTCTGTGCCAGCTAATCTGTCAGTACAGATCAGCAAGACACTTGCAAATATTGCTGAAGAACCAAGCTCAGAATGCAGAAAAATGGGCACAGAATACCTTAAACATTTGCAGGCAGCTCAAAGCACTGGAACACGAAGACGCTTCTTTATCAGCATCCCATATGAGGGAAATGCCGATGCAAAAAAAGATGATTATTTAAATAATGTTACTCATCAGATGTATGTTCTTAGAGACAGACTGACGATGGCTTTGAAGCAATGTGGCAATACTGTTGTTGATATGGATGTAATAAACCCAAGCTATCAGACAGCCAATATCTTCTACGATATTCTGAACAGAAAAGTAAACCTTGTTCATTCTTTCAAGGAAAGATGCAGTGAGGTGTATAAAAGATACGCTGATGCATTAGGAGAAGATGATATTTATATTCCAGATACAGAATATATTGCTCCAATGAGAATCAACTATTCCAATTCAAAATGCGTAGAGTGCGATGGAACATATTACTCATTTCTATATCTTCCTGGGAAGAATTATCCATCCATGACTTACACCGGATGGCTCTATACTTTTATAAATACATTCTCTGGTGTTGATGTAGATATCTATCTTTCAAAGCAGGATAGAAACCAAAAAAGCAAGGAACTTAAGATAGCAATTGGACATACAGAAGTTGATATGTATGACAACACAAACGCTGCTACAGATGCATATTCAAATTCAAGAGATGCGTATGAGTCAGGACTTTATTTGAGAAACGGCTTAATGAATGGTCAGGATTTCTATGAAGTAAGTACAATTCTCACAGTAACCGGCTCATCAGTTGAAGAGGTTGACAGTAAAATTGATGAGCTCCAGAATATTGCAAGACAGCGTGATCTTGCTCTTATTCCACTTCACTATCAGGAAGAACAGGCATTCAACGCTGTACTTCCACTTCCAAGACTTCCAAAGGAATTTTTCAGAAAGATGCATCGTAACTGCCTGACTGAAGGTGCAGCTACATTCTATCCATTCCTGAATTTTGAAATGATTCATGACGATGGTATCTATATTGCTGATGATCTTGGAAGCGGAACACCTGTAATTCCAGACTTCTTTAACCGTGATTTCTACACCAATCCACATATTTTCATCTGTGGAAAGACAGGTGCAGGAAAAACAGTTACTATCCTTCTTATGGCTCTGAGAGCTCGTGTTAAACAGATGCCTGTATATCTGATTGTCCCTGAAAAAGAAAATGAATACAGACGTGTGTGTGAAAAAATCGGCGGACAGTTTATATCTCTCGGCAATGGTTCACATACAAAAATAAATGTATTTGATATCTCAGTTCCAAGCAGAAAGGCAAGAGAAAAGATGAAGATAATTGATGGAAAGGACCCGGTAAGTGACATTCTTCTTGTTGCTAAAGTCAATGAGCTTCTATCTTTCTTCTCAATTTTTATTCCGACTTTATCAGATATTAGCGGTATGGATCAGAAACAGGTTCTTAATGATGCGATTCTGGAAACATATTATCGCTTTGGAATAACCGAAGATAACGATTCAATATGGGCTGATCAGTATCATAGACACTACAAAAAATATCCAATAATGAGTGATTTAGTTCAAACACTTGAGTCTTATGTTGCTCGAAATGACTCAAGTTCTGATTCTGCCGACAAGCTTGCAAAGTATATTTCTATGCTTACAAAGGGAAGCGGAGAACATTTTAATGGACATACAAACGTGGATCTCAATAACAAATTTGTTGTTATCGGTCTTGAAAATAACACAGAAGAATTCTTCGGCTTGTCTATTTATCTTGCTATGGAATTCGTCTGGCAGAAGATAAAGGAAGACAGATCAAGCGAAAAAATGCTGATTATGGATGAGTGGTGGAAGATGGCATATAACAGAATTGCTGCTGAAAGAACTATGCAGATTGCAAGACTTGCTCGTGCAGAAGGCTGTTCAATGGTGATTGCTACTCAGCAGATGTCCGATGTCTACGCTTTGGAAAATGGTAAATATGGCAAGGCAATTCTTAACTCATGTGATACAAAAATTATCATGGGGCTTAAAAAAGATGAGCTTACTTCAATGAGTGAAATGATTGATTTAACTAAAGATGAATGTACTCAGATTGAAAACTTCAATAAAGGTGAAGCACTGCTTATCAGTGGACCTGTAAGAATGAATATAAAATTTACTCCTTCTCAAACTGAAAAGATGCTTACTTTTACTGACTCAGAAACAATTAATAAGTTTGCTGGCAAGGCAAAAGAAGAAGCAAAAATTCGTGCCAGACAGGAAGCTATTGAAAATGCGAAGTCTATCGACGAAATATTTGTTAATGGTTTTAACAGCGATGATTCAAACTGAAAAATGGAGATAATAAATTATGAATAACGAAAAAACTTATATGGATTTAATTAGAGATGTATTATTTAAAACTTCAATTCTTACTATTGGCGGTGCAAGAAAAATTCTGTACAACAGCTTCGAAGAATTGAAAGATGACAAAAAAGCTACAGATAAAATTCTGATTGATATGCAGGAAAAAGGTTATCTGCTAATTACAGAAAACTCTTTTATTATTTCAAAGGGCTTATATGAACGCATTACTTCAGATAAATTTTTTGATGGTGTGGATAAGAAGGCTGCACTTGCAGTGCCTTCTGAAATGACAGTTTATACTAGAGACAATGATGGCAAAAGAATTATCGGTGGAACAACAACTATCCCTGACTATTTGAAAGATGACAAGTTCAGAAGAGAACTTCTTGTCTGCATGTGGTACGTAATAAAGAAAATGCCTGTGAGCAAAGACTTTGTTATTGGTTCTCTTCCTTGGAATATTCTGTATGAAGATGATACTTTTTCTGAAACAGTAGATGGTGAAGAAGTTCCAATTACAAAAATAATTGAGGTAGCATACATCCCAGAATCAGCTGAAAATTCAAGAATTGAAATGATCAAGGCGTGCGGGAAGGTGCCTGAAGAAATGCGTATGGGTATTAGAAGAATAGCTATTATCGAAAATGAAAACCACGCATTTAAAATCCCTTATTACGGGTTTACAGAGATTCTTACTGTAGATGATACAGTTCCTAATCATCTTAGAATTGTTGAAAAGAGAGCCCCTTCTGAGGCTTGGAAAGGATGCCCTAAAGGTGAATAAGATTTAATCTGTTCACCTTTTTTATTTAACATGAATGAATATAACAAGTTTTATTTGGAAGATTACACACTAAAAAATGTGGATCAGATTAAATACTATTTAGATTCAAGAATTAACAATATTATAGAAAAAAATGAAAACTCTACAAATCTGACTGACTATTCTTATTCGGATTTAAGTGAACTTGCATATTATTTTGAAAGACTTGGACTGTCAGCAAGAAGTGCTCTTGAAAAAAAGGAATCATTAAAAAACTTAAGCATGTGTGAAGATGACAATTCAGATTTTATTCTTCCAGAAGATACGGTGCTTTCAGAAAACGAGTCCGTTCTGCTAAGCAACTCATTAAATAAGTCATTCAAACCAGCTGTATGGAATAAGAATAAAGACAACTATGTTGATGTTTTTTTTGAAGATGATGTCCTTAAAGTGTTTACTCCTGAAACATTTAAACGTTTCAAGAGAAGCAATTCCTTAAAGGAAAACTACATCCTAATGGAATATGTAAGTGCAAATTTAAAACGCTGGGCTGAACAGAATAATGTTGAGCTTCATCATTTGATTCCTGCTCCATGTACTGTAATTATCAAAAGAAAAATGTCAAAGTTCAGCAGATTAAAGGTCTGTGATAATGACAATCTTGAAAATGGCCGTATTGTCAACACGATTTTTGAAGCTATGGGGTATTCAGACAATGCTTTGAATATGGATCTTGTATCATGCTTCAGACTGTGTAATCCGAGTGAAAAAGAAGGCATGGAATTCATTGTCATGCCTAGAGATAAATTCATTAATTGCCGTTCTGAATATCTTGATGTTTTGGATTATAACACTACAAGTTTTAAAACACAAAGTTAAAAATATTAATTTCATGATAAATAAGCCATTTTTTCAGAAAAATCAAATCAGATGGAAAGAAAGAAACTTTCTTCTACTCTGCAGTTCTTTGCTCGGCTTTTATTCTGTAGCAAATCTGAACTGTGCTTTGATTACTGCTGTTACTTATGCTGCATGGAGGTGATTATATGAGTGTGATACGAATGACACAGCATGCTAGACAGCTGGCGACTCTTATGATTGAAATAGGAGAAGGCTATCGCAGTGATATAGCGTTATATCTAGACTGTATATTTGGAAACAAAGGAAGTGGGCTGAACGAAATAAGAAAGTGGGAAAAGAATGACCTTTTAAATATTAGATATATTCATAAAGGAAAGGCAAATACAGGAGATAGTTCTTATCGAGTAATAACTCTCTCCCCCGCCGGCAGACTTTTCATTGCTGAAACACTTGGAAAAGAACTCAGCGAACAGTACATCTACAAAAAAATAGAAGAGTCTAACACCCGCTTTGATACAACTGACAATGAGAAAATAAAAACTGGACTGCTCGATAACAGAATCATAATGGCTTTTGAAGCCGCAGGCATCCCCGCTCTCACCGGAAACAAGCCAAACTTGTGTGATTTATATTCTCAGCTTAGCTCAGCTTCACTTTTAGTTTCAAAAAGAAATTACAGCAACATAAAAAATAAAGACATGTATATGCAGCCATCGCTTGATGAATGCAAAGCATTACTCGAAACAGGAATATACTATACAATCGCAGAAGTGAGAAATCTGTTTGATTCTATCTCCCCCGAAAGCTCTGATGCTACACTGATGTCACGAGCAAGAGGGATCTTTATTTCAAATAAGAACTGCTACGTGGTATACATCTCTAAGCGTGGCTCAAACAAAAATATAAAAATTACAAAAAAGGCAGAAATGAATCTGTTGCGAATGCTGACTGACCTTTTGAAGATTACAAATGTCAGAAGAACACTTCCAGATCTGAGTATGAAAACACTGACAAATTCAGGAAGACTGATTTTTAAACGGCTGGAAGAAAATTCGCCATACGCACTTGTTCTTGCCGACAGTGACAATATGGTTTACAGACTTGGCAGACGATTTGCCTATTCGGATGGAACAGGAACAGAAGACTCAGGCACTGCCTGGCTCGTAGGAAACTATGACTTGTACAAGAGAGTCTATGTTGCTTCATATACGATTGCGGGGATTCAATCAATTATGTATCTGTGCACACATACATTGGAAGAGTGGCACGAAGAGGCAAAGGTAAATCTATCAAGACAGGAAGGATTAAAAGTTACAGACTATAATCCTTTTTTTCCTGCCATCTGTCAAAGCAACGGAGCATCAGTTCTGTATATGCCAGTGTACGAAATGAATACGCTGGAAAAAATCAGAAGCGAAGATAAAGAATACGGAATACTTGCCTACTCGGATATGTTCAATCCAATAAGCAAGCATGTTTCTAAACAGCTGATCTTCTACGATATTGAAGAGGAAGTTCCAGCAAGTGATATCGCAAGTGTTGTCATATACGACGACAATGGATACCCGAAAGGAAAGAACATGATTATAGAAGCACTGCGTGAAGAAAAGAAACAGTGCAGCCTCGTAGAGATAAACAAGCTCCCCGCAAAATACGGATATAAAAATCCAATTGAGTTTTTTAATAAGATTGCTCTTGGAGCAGATGATATTCCAAAAATAAAAGATATCGTTTTGCAGCTTGAAACAAAGCCAAGCAAGAAGTTCAGAAAAACCAAGACAAAACAAATGAGCATTTCTCTCGACGATAAGTTTAAGGAAAAACTGTTAAAGGCAGCAAAGCTTTATAACCTTTCTATCAGCAGATACATAAAGCTAGTAATTAAAGATCAGGTTGAAAAAGATGCTGAAGAGTATACAAAGTCAATTGAAGAAGACAAAGCAATCCGCAAAGCATATAAAAATAATGTATATCAGTAAAATTAGTAAGTCACAATATGTGATATAATATATTTATGTTAGATAGCACAAACAGACAGCCACGCCGCTGTTGCTTCATAGGACCTGAATACGAAAAGATGTATATCGACGATTCAATCGTAAAGGAAATTCTGAAAAAGGAAATTACAAATGCGGTTGAGGATGGGATAACAACTTTTGTCACGGGAATGAGCAAGGGAGTTGACTTGTATGGTGCAGAGATTGTTCTAGACATGAGAGAACACGATCCACGAATCAAGCTGATTTGCGTAGCACCTTATAAAGACAGCAACTATAGCTGGCAGAGTGACTGGAAGCAGACATATAACTTCGTATGGGCGATGGCTGACTTCAGAAAAATTATTCAGCCACAGTATTTAAATGCAGAATGCTACGAACAGCGAACAAGATTCATAGCGGCTCAATGTGAGAGATGCATCATGATCTATGGTGGCGAGTATGGCGATATCAGAACAATGCTTGATGCATGCTTTGGAGAAAATGCAAACAGCACTATAAAAAAACTTTGTATACACAGCAGTGAAAAGGACTACACATATTTAAAAGACAAATTTATGAACGATTATAAAAATGTAAAAGTAACAGACAACTATGTTAAGGAGAGTAGCAAACAAAATGGACAAGAAGTTAAAGTCAATTGAAGAACTAAGTGAACTGGGATTCGTAGATGGAGTAGCAAGAGAAGCTACACACACTCACTGCACTCCTGGTTTTTTATATATAACAGCAAAGGACATGGGACTGTATGTTGAATACACAGCAACAGGAAGACTAAAGAATGGCGGATGGCTGATTGACAAGTCGTCTGGAATGCAGAATGGCGATACTCCCGCTGCCACAATCCTGACCAGAAGTCAAATGGCAGAGAAGATCTTCTCACAGTTTGAAGAAGACGGATACGGAAATGTTGATGAAGTACTGCAGAAGAAATTCGCAGACGAACTTTCAAAAGTCAATGAAGCAGACATCGATAAAGACGACTACACAAAAGAACTCACAGAACTTTCCAAGATGAGAGCTCAAAGAGATGATGAGACATTTGAAATGGCACTTAAGAGAAATGTTGCAATGCTGAAAAGAGTGCACGGTAAAGAAAGCTATTTTGTAGTCAAGCCGTCTCTTAGAGAAATGAAAAAGCTTTTTGACTATGTACTTGAAGAAACATTTCAGAACGAGCCAGTTGATATGAAGAAGCTTGGAGCATGTGAACTGCTCAATTATGAATTTGCAAAGCATTACGGATTTGACAAACCGATTGTAAAGGCAAAGAAGATTGCCTCAAAAGAAAAGCCGGCATTTACCAAAGTGAGCCAGAAAGAACTTGTCTCAATTATTAATGCAAGTACGAACTGCTACATTAATCCAGAAGACGAAACAATTCACTGCAGTAACGAAACAATGAAAAAGTGGATCGAGAAAAATGCATTTGAGGAGGTGATGTAAGGTGCAGGGAAGAACACACGCTGCTGTGGGGATGGCAGCTGCATTTGCAGTGATGCCCCCAAAGACGAGTACAGAACTGCTGATTGGAATGGCAGCTGCGACTATTGGAGCATTGTTTGCTGACAGTGACTCACCACATTCTCTGATTCAAAAGAATATCAGACTTGCAATTGGTGGTGGAGCGGGGCTGTTTCTAATAGCGTCAATTCTAAGTGAATCGTTTGGGCTGGAGATTGAACTTACAACTTCAATTGCAAGAACGCTGCTTGGATGTATCTGTCTTGTCGGATTTGGAGTACTTGGCTCGACCCAGCCACATAGAGGAATGATGCATTCTGTATTTGCACTCATAGTGTCCTCATTCTTCTGCCTGCTTGTAACACCACAGGCAGTTCCATACTTCGTGACAGGATATGCATCACATCTGGCACTGGACATTTTAAATTATCAGGGAATCAGTCTTTTGTGGCCGCTTCCAGCAAAGGTTTCTATTGGATTATGTAAAAGTGACGGAACAGTTAATGACATTTTGCTGCTTGCCGGGCTTCTTGTACGTGCAATCGAGCTAAACGCCTCACCATTTCGTGTGAACTTAATAACTGTTTAGGAGAAGATATGACAAATGAAGAATTTGTCAACCACCCCGACTTAGATTTTAACAAATCCTGAAGTCGGAGCTCAGGCTCAGTTAATAAGCCTCAGTGACGCTGTCATCAGACGGCTGAATTACGTTATTCAGGAATACACAGGTACCAGTGGATGCTTCACAAGTCCGCTGCTCTACGGTACGGCATTAAACATTGCTGAGGGAAAGGCAAAGTGTGTCGTACATATAAACCCTGAACAACATTGGCGAAGTGAACAACCCACGCAAGTGGAGAATCTGCCACATGGCAGAAGGTGTAGACCTGTCCGAAAGGACGAAACTCAGAGAAAGGAGGCCCGTATGGCAAAGAAACCAGTGCACATTCTAGAAATACCGATTGCTCAGGTGGACGGTTTTCCTCATCCACAGGACGCATTCAATACGCCATTTCATATACTGTGGAAGATTCACAATATCGCAGTTGCCGAAGCACAGCGAAGGCTTGACCGTCTTTTCAGGGACAGAGAATACTGGTACCTGATCAGATGTCTGAAGAAAACAGAGTCAAAAGATGAAAGGAAGGCCATTGCTGAAAGACTGGCTGCAGTAAGAGAAAAATATGATCTTGCAGGCAGCTACTGTCTTCAGAAATATGTCGCAGTTCAGCAGCACAGATACTGTCAGTACTTTTCTACACATCAGATCCAGAAGGAAGGCGAAGCTGTGTATAAAGGAGTCGATAAAGTTCTGTTCGGCAGCGGGAAACACCTGCATTTTCGAAAGGCTTCGGAAATCCGCTGCATTTCACAGAAGGATACATCCAACGGAGTAAAATTTAATATCCGTACAGGCACAGGAACATGGCGAAAATTCACTTTCAGATGCCATATCGACTGGAACGATCCATATGCGGCAGAATCACTTGCCTATGGCGGCATCGCATACTATGAGATCAAGCGTCGCATGTTCAAATCAGGGTGGAGATACTATCTCGTTATTGTGATCAGGGGGCATGCACCGAAAAAGATTGCTGACGCAGACCGCAGGCGTGAGTCTCTGTCGGATACTGGCATTGATCTTGGAACAAGCACTCTGGCTGCATACAGTCATGAAGCTGCAGTACTTGAAAGACTTGCACCTGACGCAGAAAACTACGACAGACGCATCAGACATCTGCAGAAGAAGCATGACCGTCTTCAGCGTATCAATAATCCGGAGAACTACAATCCCGACGGTACGGTCAGAAAAGGCAGAAAGACATGGCACCGTTCAAACCGGATGCGTCAGCTTCACAGAGAAATCAGTACGCTCTGCCGGAAGAAGAGTGAATACATCCGCATGTGTCACTGTGTTCTGGCCAACAGACTTATCATGCATGCAGACCACATCTACTATGAGAAGAACTGCTTTGCTTCCCTGCAGAGACGGGCAAAGAAGACAGAACGCTCTGAAAAGGTGTCTGTCATCAGGCGAAAGAACGGAACCTTGCAGAATGTTCGGAAGTTCAAGAAAAAGAAACGATTCGGGCATTCGCTTACGCTTCATGCACCTGCACTGTTCATCACTCTGCTGAAGAACAAGTGTCTGCAGTATGATGTTCCATTTGATGAAATCAATACTTCTACCTACAGAGCCAGCCAGTACGATCCGCTGACGGGCGAATGCCGAAAGCCTGAGCTTTCTGAACGCTTCAAGAATATTGAAGGTCATCTGGTACAGAGAGACCTTCTCAGTGCATATCTTATTGCACATCCCGATTCATCGCTGATGCATGCTGATACATCAGCCGTATATGAAAATTTCAGCCATTTTCTGAAGCTGCACGATGCCTGCATTCAGAAAATGAAAGACGACGGCATCTCATTCAGACAGTGTTTCGGCTTCTAGCCGATGATATAAAAAAAGGTTCCCGACATTGAGCCTTCTCATATAAAGTACGGAAGTCGGCTTCCGGAAATTTGAGCAAATTTCGTTAAAGGCACTATATCCAGCTAACAACCTGCGACTTGCGTATGCAGACAGTCAGGCAGATGGCTGGTGAAAGGTCTGGAATCCCACTACTTCACACTCCGTAGGAGCGTCCAGAGGGGTGGTGGGAGAATGTCAAATCAGATATGCAGCAGACAAGCTCATTGAAATTAACAGCAGATAATCGCAGCAGCTGCCTGTCAGCGGAACTTGACCGTCAGGCAGTCAATCTGTGATCGGAATTTTCGTGGAGGGACAATGACAAACGAAGAACTAAAGAACGAATTAATTAAAGTTGGTTTTCCAACAGACGCCGAAAGAAGAATGATAAAGAAGCGTGCGACGGAACTCGGAGCGTGCACTCTTATCACATGCAGTACATTTGATTCAACAGATGCGTATCCGTTTCTAGCGGTTGGAAACAGTCAGGATTTTCACAGAATAGTAAAAGTGCTGATCGATATTCTTTCAAAAGCAGAAATCAACCAGAAGCTGAATGAACAGATGATTGAAAATGAAGAGCTTCAGAACAGCATGACTGGAATTGCTGTAAGGCAGATACTGCTGGACATTATCAGCATCGAGAAAAACTTCTATCAATCAATGCCAGATCTGTATCCAGCAAAGGACAGACTGGATGAGCCAATCTATTACGAAGATGTCGAAAGAGAATCTGTAAATGAAGCACTGCTGGATGTAGACAAGGCAGCAAAGCGTGCTGCTGTAATCATGCAGACACACATGGTCAAGGAATTCGGCTATGAAGAAGATGAGGCAAGGCAGGCGGAGTGCATGCTCATTGCAAAGAATAGAGTATCCGAAATCGTAGATCAGGTACTTGGCCTGAGTGAGGAATGAGGCCAATTGCCACAAGCTTTGATGAGGGGGAAAAGTATGGAAGAAGCAGAAAAAATGTCGGTGGTCATATTATCACTGCATCAGAAATGGTGGCAGAAGATGATCACGGGCGAAAAGGTTCTAGAACTGCGAAAGACAAAGCCACAATGCAAAGCACCGTTCCGGGTGCTGGTGTACGTCACAGGCGGTGTGGGAATAGTTGGCGAATTTATCTGCCAGGAAGTTACGGAAATCAAAGACCTTAAAGAAACAGAGAGAAAAAGCCAGGTTCCGGTACATGATATCCAGAACTATGCAGTGGGGAGCAGAAACAAGTTGTACGGTTGGAAAGTTTCCAAAGTCAAAGAATATGAAAAGCCTCTGGCTCTTGCAATGCTTGGAATTAAACGAGCACCGCAGTCGTGGCAGTATATAAGATGTTGATCTCCGTGAACTATCTGGAATTTCTGGATAGTTCAATCCAACAACGTGTAGGAAATTAATTGCACATAAGGAGGCAAAATGATAAAAAACGAAAAACTGAAAATTGCCGAACATTTCGGAGAAGCGGTGCAGATGCAACAGCTTGTAGAAGAAATGGCAGAACTCACAAAAGCCATCTGCAAATACGCAAGACTTAACGGACAAGGCCAGCCACTTGCGGAATCATTAACAAAAGAAACAGCGGAAGCAA
>CAKOVP010000030.1 GCA_934122035.1 uncultured Clostridia bacterium
AACTCTCCGTAGAGTTTATCTGTTTCATTCATACAAAATAAAAAGTGTCAATACAAAAGCCTATAAAATTTAAGCCTATATCAACACATTTATTTAAAACATCATAATTCCATATTTTTATTTTTTCCTATATATAACATATGTGTACTATATCCTTGCACTTCTTTTCTCTCACATGAACTGAAATGATAATTCTTCCATATTTCAAATTCTTCTTCTGACATGTTATCCACAATATCTCTAAAATGAGGTGCAATTCCAGTTGTTGAAATATTATTAATTTTTATTATATTATTTTTTTTCATTATTTCTTCAAGTTCATCGATATAAAAAGCTCTCATAATTTCACTTGGTTCTGAAATCATTTTAAAGTTTTCATCAAATTGCTTATTATCATATCCTGATTTTAAATGACCTTTCAATAATGCCCAACTTACCATTATCGAATCATTAGGTAGATAAGCAAACATCATTACACCATCTTTTTTACATACTCTTCTAGCTTCAGCAATACATTTATCTACTTCATCTTCTGTATATAAGTGATAAAGTGGTCCTAGAACTAAAACAATATCAAATGTACCATCTTCAAATCTTGATAAATTAATTGCATCACCTTGTTCTGCAATAATGTCCATATCATCTGTTATTTTACTTTTTAATACATCTAAATTATGTTGCACATATTCAATAGCATTAACAGAATATCCCTGTTTAGCATAATAAATAGAATACTTACCTGTACCAGCACCAACTTCAAGAATTCTACATCCAGGTTTTAAATATTTTTGTACATATCTATCAGTCGTTAAAAATTCTAATTGTCTATGTTTAGCATCTAATCTAGTATTTTCATCACATACATCATTATAAAATTTATTTAACAAATCAAATCTATCATTCATCATAAAGTTTCTCCTCCACGTTTGCTAGTATCATATATATCATTTTATTCTATCATAATTTTATTTAATCAAAGTAGAACAAAATAAACATTCATCTATACAAATCAAAAATCAATAAAAATTATTATGAAAAATTTTTTACTATAAATAATATATCATAAAAAAGTATATTACTTTACACTTATATTTACTAAAATTTAAAACTCCAAAATTTAAAGATTTTCAAAATGTCGTTTAAATGTCGTTTAAATGTCGTTTTTTGTTTATTTTTCTACTCAAAATCGTTGAAAAATAAACAAAAAAAGAGCACTATGTGCTCCTTCAGGTTACTAACCAAATGTTTGTTTTGTTCGTTGAACGTTGTTATTATCGCTTCAACGCCCACTAATTTTACCCACATTTGTTAACTAATACCCCTATAAGTTAGTGTATTGGTTCCTATATAGTTCCTGATATAAAAATTTACATTCAAAACGGTTACTGTAATTATTTATTTACTACTTCTATTTCCATTTGATTAATAAAATTCTCTAGATTATCCAATATTTCATCATATAACACTATTTGAATATGCGCATATGAATAATTTAAATCTCTTAATGCTTTTCTTGCCTTCTTTTTTACCATTGCAACTGATATATTATTCTTTTTGGCATGTTTTTCTATATTTTTTTTACTCATTAAATACTTATCACATCCCATAACCAACATTCCTGTCGCAGATTCCGATCCTTTTATTAACGCGCCATTTTCTTTATCATATGGAAGCATCATTAGATAATTGTTAACTTGTGAAATAGCAGTGCTAAGTTTTACCGTAGGAACTATGTTATCATGAGAATCATCTAATTTAAATAAATATTCATCTGATTTTTTTAATTCTACTATATCTAAAAATCCATATCTATTCATTGTTAAAAAATCAAGTCTACTTTCTGTATTTCTTAATTCTGATTCAATTCTAACCCATTCCTCTGGCTTTTGTTGTTCTATAGAACCAAATAACAAATATGACCCATATAATTCAAAATATCTTTGCCAAGCATATTCTTTTCCTATATCTTTTCTTTCTAATCCAATTCTTTTCTCTACACCAATTTTTTTACAAAGTAAATCTCTTCCTATTTCAACAATGTCTTTTAACCTATCTTTATTTATATCTGTTACATCTTTTAAGGATATTTTAACATCTCCTTCTTTTATTAATTTAGGAATAATTTTAGCAATTATATTTCGATCTTTTTCATTCAAATCAACAACATCTATACCATCGGCAATTGCAGTTATCAAATTAGTATATTCATATGATGATATTTTTTCTTTATTTGATATTTTTTCTAAATTTTTTTTCAAGCGTTTTGTTTTTTCAGCCGGTTTTACAACTTCTTCTTTAAATGTTGTTGTATAAACTATTACAGTATTTGTAGATTCATTATATTCAATTTCACCTTCACCTGGTTTAAATAATAATTTTATATTAATATCTATTTTTTCTTTTAATTCCTTAACACTTTCAACATTAAATAATTTTAATAATTTATCTTTAAACATAGTAGTAATTATTCTATTTTCAGAATCCAAGAAATAATGAGTTCTACAAAAAGAATCCTCATCTTCTACTTTATACCCGTTTTTAAATAAAACTATTATTTGTTTTTTATTTGCATCATATTCGTATTTTACTGATTTTTTCATATGTACACCTCCAAGAAAAAAGAGCATACTCCATCTTAAAATGAAATACTGCTCTATCATTACTCTAATTATATCAGTTTTTTGTTTTTTTTACTACCTTTTACATTCTATCTTCTTATAATTTTGTTAGCTACATCTAGATACTTAAATTCTTTAATCTGTTTATTAAATTCATTTATGAATTTTTCTAATCGTTACTTTTACGCATTTTTTTCCACTTTAAAATCATTTAATATTTTTTTCATTTCTTTGTTATATTTCGATAAGTAATTTTGATTTTTTTCACCATAAAAATACTTTTTCAAATATCTTTGGCTTTGATCAAAATTAGCTACATAATACAAAAAAATTATAATTTCAATATAGCTTGTGAATAAAATCTAATTCATACACAAATCATTTTCTTTTAATGAACATCTTTTAAACAAAAATATTAAATACATATATTCTATTAATAAAGTTATGAATTTGATTTCATTTGCAATATATCCATTATATTTTTTTGTTTTCATTAAATAACTAGTTGCCTCTTTAAGATTCGCAACATGAGTTAATTTAGACAAATAATTATACAATTCAAAAATATCTTCCGGTTCAAAATATTGGACATATAATTTTTAGTGTGTGTAGAGTGTTTAACTCTAAATGCACTTTTTTTCATAATGGTTACATAGAAAAAAACAATAACTTAATTAAAGTCATAAAAAGAATCGCATTTGGGTTTAGATCATTTAGAAGATTTAAAGCTAGAATAATGATGTTTAAAGGATTAATTAAAATAAAAAAAGACAATGCATACTGCATTGACTGCATAAATAATTATCACTTATTTGTGTCTACACACACCATTTGACAATTATCCTATTATAAATGTTGTTAAACATTGCTACCCATCTACTACATGATATGTAGACCCCAATCAAATTATTTATCAAAAATTCATCAGTCCAATCAGCAGTCTCATTATTTTTAAGTTTTCTTAATAAAATCCTACCGGTATAATTACCATCATAGGTAAATTAATTATATCTTCAAAATTGTTGATCAGTCCAAAATACTTTGATAATCTGGTATTCTAAATAATTTCTGATTAAATAAATCTTGTAATGAATATAGTTCTTTCATATTTATCTCGCATAATCAATCTTACAGAAATATTAATTAATTTCTCCTTTATTTAATTATTGACTAACACAAAAACGAATTTGTCTTAATTCCAATATAGAGTTAATTATTTCATCATACAATTCTTCTAATCCATAAGCACGCAAGACTGCTTTATCAAATTGAATTCTATCTTCTTGTAAAATTTCATCTTCCACATCTAAAATTTTTCTTCTAAAAAGTATATTAAACAAATCTACAATTTTTTTAGCATCAGATTCAGAAATTAAATCTGGATTTAACATCACAATATTAGCAAGCTTAGTTCTATTTAAATCAAGGACTCCTTCACCTCTACCAAATCCCATAGCTTCTACCATAAAAATACTAAAAATTGAATTAAGTAAAGCATGGCACAATTCCATATTGACATTTGATTTTGGACTATAACCTAAAACTCTTTGATTTATAATTGTTGGTTCTTTTAATTTACCAAAAAAAATCTTTTTTGATGGAGCAAGCGCTGTAAATATCTCTGCCTTATTTTCAATTTGTGGAATTTTCCACCATATTTCTCCATGCGATATTACTGATTGCGTAAGATTGTTTTCTTTACTTTTAAAATAATTATATGTCTTTGTATAACCATTTTTTAATAATTCTTCATATGATAAATCACAATTTATAACAAAGTAATCATTATCAACTACATATGTATTACAATCACGTGTGTTTTTTAATATTCTTGAATAGAATTTTTCATCAACTTTATCCTTTGCTCTACTATAAAACAAATTATCATCACCAGATTTAATACCTGGAAATGATTCAAAAAAATCAGTAATAGGAACTATTAATTCACTAAATTTATCTAACCAACTATTGTTTGCAAAAAATGAATTAATTGAAACATGGAATATATTTACATAATTATCAATCTTTCTATTTTTATAATTATTCAAAGAAATTAATTCCGGAAACAAGTTGCTTTTTGTTAAAGCAATTTGAGCCATCTTTGAAATATTGTCTTCATTTATTGCATCTAATTTTAAGTTAAATTTACCGAAAGAAGTAACATAATCATCATCCTCCGCAGCAATCTCTTTTTTCTTAATAATTAATATAGTTGTTACTACTTTTGAATTTTTGAACCATCTCTCCGCACTACTTATAAATACATTTTCAATGTGAAAATAATATCTTAATGCATTCATGAATTTTTCTCCACTTTGTGTTCCCATCCATGAATTTGAAATAATAATACATGCTTTCCCATTTGTTTTAAGTAATTCATAAATCTTAAATAGTATTAGGAAAGAATAATCACTTCTATAATCAATAATAATACCTGTATCCTTTTCTATTTTTTCAACATATAAATTAGCTATATTTTCTCTTTCTTCCTTATAAAAATTATTTTTATTAAAATCTATAAATGGAAGATTAGAAATAATATTGTCAAACGCATTAATAGTCAACTCTATATCTGTACCATCTGATGGATTTTTAATGTGTACTATATCTCCAATATTTAAATAGAAAATATCCTTTTTAAAAAGATTTAGAGGAATATTAAAAGTATCTATATTAGTTAATGAAGTGGTTGTCAGTTGAAGTGGAAAAGAAAACTTATCAGATTCATATACTGAAGAAAAAACCTCATCAGCATCTAGATGTAAATCTTTTTTATAAGTAATTATATTTTTTGAGATTGTTCCACTACCACAGCATGGATCATAACAAACATTTCTTATATTATCAATTGTAGCTTTTACCATAAATTCCGCTAATTTATTTGGTGTAGTAAATAATCCAGTAATTACTCTACTCGATGTACGCACGATATTTTCCAAAATATATTGTATATCCTCTTGTGAAAAAACATTAGTACCGTTTTCAATTAAAAACAGATGTATTTCCTTTAAATAAGCCCAAGTATTATCATCTATTAATTGCTGATATTCAAGTCTTGAAAAAATAGAATAAAAATCTGAATGATCAGATATTGAGGTGTATATGTCTAATGCATCTTCAATTGTTGTTTCACCATTTATGTTTGTTATTATTTCAAATTTAGGATTTTCTCGCCTAAAAATATTAGAAAAAATAATTTTATTTAACCAATTAATTATAATTACCTTTGAATAAGCATTATACTTATCAAGTTCATCTTTAGAATATTCAAGTTCTGCATCACTCCACCAAATATCCAAAAAATTCTTAAAAATCAAATCATTCTGCTCAACATTTTTTAATTCTTGAGCCACAAGTGACTTATTAGATGAAACAAGATCTACAATAACATTAGTAGATAAAGCTTCACCAATAGAAATATTCCTGTACTTACCTAAACTCAAGTATATATTAATTTCATTTAAAGCATCTTCAAGTTTTTCTTTCCATTGAGCTTGATATAAATACACATCATCTCGGTCTTTTGAGATTATATCACTTAAATCCCATCTTTTTTTTTCTTCAAATTCTTCATCATTATCATGGTTTTTAATATATAATACGCCATATCTAAAATTCCAAATAAAAGTACTATTTAACCCCAAATTGTTGGCTTTCCTAAAAGCATCTTTTATAAAATTTTCATCTGTAATATCAACATCTGGCATTTTTAATTCCCAACCTTGAAGAATATTGGTCATTTCTTCATCTGCAAACAATAAAACATCTGGAAACATTTTCTTCTTTCCTTCAGAAATTGTTTCTTCGCCACCAGCTTTTTTTATAATATAATTCTTGGAAGTTGAAATATTCTCAACAAATTTTATTACTTGAATACCCCAACTTCTCTCATTTCTATTTGTACTACTCATTTATATCACCATTACTAATTAATTCAATTATATTTATATTTTTAATATATTTCTTTTTTTCTTCATCTACATTTTTCCAATTTTCTTTTAATCGTCTTATTGTTACGTCAATGTAGTCTATAGGTTCTTTTTTAAACAATTCTGTATTCTCATTTTTTTCAATACCTATAAAGTTTCTTCCTTCAATCATTGCAGATATTAAGAATGAACCTGCTCCACAAGTATTATCTAAAACAACATTTCCTGGATTTGTATAAGTTCTAATTAAGTATCTGCCCAACTCAACCGGCTTTTGTGTAGGATGATAAACTTTTCCTTCACTTTCGGCAGTCTTACAGTATATAACATCTGTAGGATATCTATTTCCATCTGAACTTACTTCAACAGAATTAAATTCACCATAAGATCCTGTTAATTGATTTTTTCGCTTTCCTTTATTATAAGCTTCTCCTGTTTTCATTTGTGGATTATATGTTGGCTGTTTTTTATAGAAAATACATATATCCTCGTGCTTCCTTAAAGGTTGCTTTTTTGCATTTAAAAAATTTGTTGCTTTTGATTTTTCCCAAATCCATTTATATTTAAAATATTTTTCATTACTCAATATAACTTTTGCTGTAAAAACCCCATTACAAGTTAATGCTATAACTCCATTAGGCTTTATTATTCTCTCATACTCTTTCCACAATTTTGAAAAAGGAATTACTGCATCCCATTTATTTTGAGTAGTACCATATGGAAGATCACATAAAATCATGTCAATAGATTTATCTTTTATTTTTTTCATTACTTTTAAGCAATCTCCTTCAATAACATTATTCAATAATAAATCATTATTCACCATATCACCTCCATATTAATTTTCATACTGAAAATATTATATCACGTATAATACTGAGTAGTAAATTGATTAGTTTTGATAAGTTGAAACTTTTGATATTTATGTAGATTATTATTGATATTGCACAATTATTGTGCAATAAGTTTTATAAACATATATAATAAACAAAAAAGCAATTTTTAATTATATTAAATAGTCATTTATAACCGTTTATGATATAATATGATATAATATTTTTTGAAATTACAGAAGGTCGGTGTAACATTGAAGATAAATTATCAAGAAATTTATATAAATATAGATGATTCAGGTGTTTTACATTCCAATGAAAGATGTTGCGTGTATGGAGGAATTGTATTTACTAATAAATTGGATCAAGAAAATTTTGGGCGCAAATATAAAAAAATTTTAAACAAAATAAAATGCAAGTATTGTCGGTCTGATATATCAAAATGTAAGCATAAATGTCCAGAAATTAAGGACACTAATATAAAGCCACAACATAAAAGATGGATTTGGAATTTAATAAAAAAAGAAACTTGTTTTGCAGTAATCATCGATAATAAAAGAGTTAACACATCAATTATGAATGATAAAGATTCTCGTGGAAGATATAGGGATTATACACAAAGAATTATTATAAAAAAAATTGTCGATAAACTAATTAAAGAACAGAAAATAAACCCAAATTTACCTGTTAAATTAATTATCAGAATAGATCAGCAAGCAACTGCAACAAATACTAATAGATTATTTATAAAAGACATTGAAAAAGAATTAACAAAAGGCATGACAAACCTAGAATATAATATGATACACAAGCCCATTCTTTTTTCAAAATTAAGTATTGATCTTATGTATGTACTTTCTCATAAGCACATATCAATACAAGCATCTGATTTTATCGCAGGTGAAACAAGAAGAATTATTATATCCGATTTAGATAAATTGACAATGTTGAAAAAATTAGAATATTTAGATGTCAAATTGTTTTTACCATAATATCTTCTTTATTGTACAAAAAAACTATCCATAAAGGATAGTTCCCCACACAAGGCGTCGTATTTATAATACGATTAAACTCTCGTTCGACACTTGCGTGTAGACCTGACAAGATTTCTCTCCGGTATAACAATAGTATCAAAATATTATTTCTTTGTCAATACTATTGTATTTCTATTATATTCGAATATTTCAATTAATATACATAAACATTACTTTTAATGCAATTTACTTTGTATTATGAAATCATTCTTAAAAATACGATAACATGGAGCAAAATACGTAAATATGATAAATAAAATTGGACCAAAAATACAATTTCAAAAATTGTAAATCCTTATAAATACTAACTTAAAACAAAAAACGGAGCCTTTCAGATCCTTCAGGAGACTATTATATAAAAAAAGAGAATTGTTTAGTCCCCTTAATATCGACATATAACTCATATAGAGTTTAATAAAATTTAACTAAAAATCGATAAATTTAATTCAATTTGATGGGTAGCTGATGGGTAGAAATAATTTCTACTCTTTTTAATTCATTATTGCATCTTTAATTCCTTTATAATTCCAATAATTATCATTTGTTATCATTGGTATATGTTTTCCAATAGTTCTAAGTGAATCTGGGCACTTATCTTTATGGATTGTTTTATAATTATATAAAATAATAATATTATTTTCATCTATATTTCTCTTTGCATAATCACATTCATATTGAATATAGCTCTTATGACTAGTTATATTATTATTTAAACATTTATCATACCAACTGCTATATTGAGAACAATAGCTACAGTTTCCTTTAGTAATAGTATTTGTTTTTTCACCAACAATTAAAATAAATTTTTTACTACCATCAAGTCGTATTTTTAAGTTTTCTTTTATTGAACAATATAAACTACTATCACTTGAATTGTGAAATTCATGTGCATCAACAAAATCTAAATTATAAAAGTCACTCTTTTTCCAAGAATATAACTTATCAATTGCGTCTTTATCTCCAGTCCAATCACCTGCAATATACGTTTTTGTTCTATAAACCATTTCTATACATCTCCATTACTTTATATAAATTAATTTTAGATAATAATTCTTTTGATAAAACAAGAGTTATCTTTGTAGGATATTTAAATTTAATTTTGCTAACCTTAAATGACCAAATAATTATCTCTATTAAATCCTGTTCGTTTATTTCATATGCATCTGTAAATCTAGTTAATGAACTACTGCCAAATAATGTTATATTAACATTTCTATTTGCATATATTTTATCTAAATTATCCCAAAAGTTCATTAAGAAAGATAAGTACTCTTTTAATGATAATACAGCTCTATTATCGTCAGTAAATTTCGTTAATGATGTTAAAAGATAACTATTATATTCTACTATTTCACCTAAATTGTATTTCTTTCTTTTTCCTTTTTTTCGTAATTTATTTTCTTCTACACATTTTTCTTTTAATTGCTTTTCAATCTCATTATCTAAATTCGTTGCATCATCTTTTAAAACATTTAAAATATATTTACCATTTAATGAGTTCTCAGCAATAATTCTATTATCCACTGTTGTATCAAAATATTCATTAAAATTAATAACCTTTAATCCATCTTGTTCAAATATATTTCCTTTTTTAATTTCAAATGTAGAGCCATATATCTTTAAAGATATATTATTTAATTTTAATATATAAATAATCTTATAAAGATAATAAGCAACTAATAAAACAAGTGAAATAATTACCACAAATACCTTATTGCTTGATATGATATTAGAATTAAATAATGCAATAATACTTAATATACTACCAATTAACATGGCAAAACGTCCTACAGCCATTAACAACTCTTTATCATAAATTTTTATTTTCATACTACCTACCTCCAGAATGACATTATGACATTATATTTATAATTATAAAGAATAATAATAATCTTTAATTTTCTTTGCCATTAGTGCTCTACGTTGTTTTAAGAATTCATCAAAATCTTCAACAGTCATATTATCAAATTCTTCCGGAATACAATTAAGAATTAAATTTTCCTTTAATGTTTCTTTATCGACAATTGAACCTATAGTGGCAATCCCATTATTACATTGATTATTAACTTCTCGCATGTAAACATTAGGAGCTTCATTAGTTATTTGTAAATTTATTTCAGTTTGAATTAATGCAAAATTTGCAATTTGATTGTAAATGCTTTTATTATTTTTGCCATTCTTTTGTAAATAATCTTTAGGAAATATATGATGTACATCTCCTCTACCTTCAACTAATGTTCTGACCTTCATATCTTTAGATAAGAATGCACTATCATTTAAAGCAATTTGAGCTATAAGATAAGTTTTCCAATAAGGGGAACTAGCTACTGGAGTATTAAAGTTTTCTACTAAAATACTATCCCAGAATGCATCACCTAATCTTCTATCTAACTCATCATTAATATATTGAATTAAATCTTCTGATTCATTTAATCTTCTTATATCCAAGTCAAATTGAGATTCTGGAGAAGAAGTATATCTTTGAGTAATAATTGACATTATTACCCATCTCTTAACTAATTTTTCAATTACATCAGGAACTACATTTCTTTCTCTTAATAACAAGAATAAAATATATCCAAAATTTAATACATTTTGTGACCTAATTAATGAATCATCAATTATACCTGCAGATTTTAAAATCATTACATATCTTTCAAAGTTAGTTTGGTTAACAAATGCTTTTACGCCATCATATAATTTTTTATAACTATCTTCTACAATATCTTCTCTATATTCTCTTGTTTCAAAGTCACGACCAGATAGTAAGCTTACTAAATCTTGTAATTTACCTCTTTTAAACTTATATGTGAATGCCACTCTTAAAACGTCTACATAACTTGGTAAATATAAATCTTCGTTTTTATCTTTTATCCATGTTATCTTATTAAAAATATCCTTAGTACTAAATGCAGAATCATTATTTTTTATATTATCAAAATCAATAGGTGTCTTAGCAAAATGACAGAAATAATCAATAGTTTTTCTAATATCATTCCCCTCATATTTTTCGTTAACACTAATCTTACTCATTGCAAAATCTGCTTGAGATAAAACTACACCAGCTGAATTTATTCTAACAAATATTTCTGTTACAGTTTCAATATCTAACATTGAACCTAACTCAATACGACCAATCATTATATTTTTAATAGATTGTAATTTTGTTATTTTTTTACTTACTTCATTTGCATCAATATTAAATTTATCTGCATAGCTTCTTACAAATTCAAAAGTATTAAATCCAGATTTCATTACTTCAGCTATATCTGATATCCATTCTTCTTGTTTTTCAATTGCAGGATTACTGGTTTGAAACTCTTCTGTTTGAAGATTAAATGCAATTTTTATTCTTTTCTTTTTATAATCACTATCTAGTACTTCTTTGCCTAGCAATGAAGCAGTTAAAGCAGTAATTCTTTGCTGTCCATCTATCAATATTTGTTTTCCTTCAGATGCAGAGCCATCTTTTAATTTTACATCAGGACTTTTCCATGTGATTATATAACCAACAGGATACTCTCTATATAAAGAATCAATTAGATTCCTAACTTTTGTTGTATCCCATACAAATGGTCTTTGTATTTCTGGAATAGCTATAGTTCCATCACTAACATATCCAAGTAACGTTTCAACGCTAACATTATTTGCATCAAATTTTGCCATTTTATCACTCCTTTATTTATAAATTGTTTAATACTCCATTATCTAAATCATCTATGTTGTACATAGTTTCTAATTCATTAAAATTTTCTTCTAAATTTTTTCTAGCACTAATCCAACTAGTACTATCTGTAAACCATATAAAAGTTACACCATCAACTTTTTTAGATTCTTGAGCTAGCATTTTATAACTTCTTGCAGTTTCATTTAATTTTAATCCACCACTAGAATAAAAATTTGTTTCTATTACATATACCTGTTTATCTGTTTTAATTGCAAAATCAAATCTTTTAGTTGATGTATTATGCCCAGACATTTAACTCAAATCAAGATTCCATTTCTTCTCTATATCTTTTAGATGTAGAAGTATCGGAATCATAAGGTGAATCAAAATAAACAAAATCTCCTTTTTTGGCATCTTTTACAACTCCTTCAAAATCAACTGACAATAACTTAATATCATTATAATTTAAATAACCACATATGATACCTAAATTTTGTCCTTCATAAGTATTTTCTTTAGTTTTCTTGCCAAATGTACATTAAATTCATTCTTACTATTAACTCTATATAATCCGTTAAAACAAGCTTTATTTAAATAAATAGTACGAGCTGCTCTTTTATAATCTGCTAACTTATTAAACTTCTTCTTTTCTCTATTAATATTTCTAACTTCATAATAGTATTCTTCTGAATGTTCAGTTTCATGGCGATTTAATTCTCTACACATTACTTCGAATTTTTTTCATCTTTAATACATTCATATACATTTATAAGTTCTTTATTATAATCATTAATAACAGCTTTTTTAGGTGAAAGTTCAAATAATAATGCGCCTTCACCTATAAACAGTTCATAATAAGTATTAAACTCATATGGAACATATTGCTTTAATTCATCTATTATTTGTCTTTTTGCCCCAGCCCACTTTACAAATGGTTTTCCTTTTATCGTATTAAAACTTCCTACATATCTTTTGGTAATTTATCATAATCATATTTATGTTCCACATCTTCTAATTCATCAAAACACCATTTAATATCTTCTATAGCTTTATCTATTGTATATAAACTATCCTCATTTTCTTGCATTATTTTCAAATACTCAATTGTATAAAACAAGTGTTGTCTTGCTTTTTTTACCTTTTTTCTTTTTTGCGCATCAAAATCTAATAAATCTAATTCTAACTCTTTATATTTTTCAATCATTTCTTTTAAATCCTTCGTGGATTTATTTTTATATTTATCTAAAGACAAATAATCTAAAAATTCATCATAACTAGCAACTTTTAAAAGATTAGTTAAAGATAAATCTAAAATTTCAGCTATCTTCTTTAAAGAATCGACATCTACTTTTTTAATTTTTCCATTAATAATATCATTTAAAGTACTTCTACTTATTCCAGATAATTTAGCAAGTTCTCTTTGTGAAATACTTTTTTATCTATTGTATATAATATTAAATCTTGTAGTTTCTCTGAATTCATGTTATCACTGCTTTCATTTAAATTGTCATGCCTATGGATTTATTTTATCACTCTAAACATAAAATGTCGACGTTTTCGGACAAAAGTATTAACAATACTATTGATTATAAAAATTAAATAAGGCAAAAAAAGCGGAGCCTTTCGGCTCCTTCAGGGAGCAACGTAGTTCTAATTTGTCTAGTTTAAAAAAATATTAAAGCCCTTATAAAATAATGGTTTCTGTGTTTTTTAGTTTATTAAAATTTACTTAAATTTAATAGAATTTATAGAGTTGCGCACCTAAAAGTGTACCTAAAAATTAGTTGCTTTTTTCTAATTTTTCTTTTAATTCTTTTAACTTATCAGCAAGTTCTTTCATATTTTTATCATACTCATTTTTAGTGACTGACTCATTATTAACAAAAAAGTCTTTTAATAAATTCATTGTTTCTTTTTGTAATTCGTTTCCGTTTTCAATAATATATTTATCTTGTTTATTAAATATTTCTTCCAGCTCTTTATCAATCAAATCGTACTTTTTCATTGCTTCTTTATCTTTATTTATTAAATCAAAAACATTACTCGGATTACAATACTCTCGTAATATCTCAATTGCTCTTTCATTATCTTTTGCAAATATTTTATCTATTTCATTAGTAGATTCAAGATATTTTGACTCTACATAATCAACTTTCTTATCAAATTTATCAAAAGAATACTTTATTTTATGTTTAGACAAAGCAATTTGTTTTATTTTATTTTTATCTATTTCATTATAAACTTCATAAAATATTTCATTTATTATTTTTCTTAATTCATCTAGTATTTCAAAATCAATATAAATTTCAAATAACATAGTATCATCATTATCATCTTTTTCAAAATGATTATTTTGATGTCTTATTTGAGCTAATATTTTATATAGATTTGATTCATAATTTCCTTTTTCTACAAATTCATTATTATCTGCTACAAATTTTTGATTTATAATTTGTTGAAATTCTTTAAATGATTTAGTATTACCAAATATTTCTTTTGATTTTTTTATTGCATCTATTAAATTATACATTGCAGAGCAAAATAATTTATATATACATTGTTTCTCAATAATATTATCAGCAGTAAGTTCTTTATCATCATATTCTTTATATATTTTTGATAAAGTATTAGTTGTACCTAAAAAATATTGGATATGCAGTATTCTATTAATTTGTTTACTTGTATAATTCATAATATCACCAACCTGTTAGTTGAATATTATAACAAAAAAAGGAGAATTTATCACTCTCCATTTAATATTTATATTACAGTATTTTTTGTTATATAAGAAATAACTATTCTTGGTTCATAATTCATTTTTGTAATCATTCTTTGTAATAATGACAATTTATGTATTGTATTAGTATTAATTTCTACAAACATTCCATCTATAAATTCATAATGAGTTCTCATTCCTATAGGCGTGTTTGATATTTGAATCCCTTTATAACCATATTCATCTATTATTTTCTTAGTAGCTTTAATAAAAGTTTCGGCATCATAACTATATAATTCAATTAAAATCCTAGCTAAAATAACTTAAAAATAATTTTGATATTAATAATTAATACATTAAAATTAAAATAGCTTAATTAAAGATATTTTAGTTCTAATTTTACTATTTTTGTTTACCCATTTATTTATATAATATTTTTTTACGAAATATCTATAATTTAAGTTAAAAATAAGAAATGGTGTAGGAAAAATAACATTTTTAACATTTATTTATATTAATTAAAAAAACTTTATTCACTCTTCAACTAACAACCATGGTAGTTGAGAGCAAAATAAAAAGACCATGGGTCCTTGTAAATCAAACAAAAAGCGGAGCCTTTCGGCTCCTTCAGGGGGTTCGGTTGAATATACTCTAACATTAAAAACCGTTAGAGATATCGG
>CAKOVP010000031.1 GCA_934122035.1 uncultured Clostridia bacterium
ATGCTTTCTATTATGAGGGTGGGGCTAAAAATCCACTAAAGGGCACATCGTTGAAGTTCCTTGTTTGTGCGCGAAATGCCAGTTTTGTGTGCTTTCAGGGAGTAAGGTTTTAGGGTGCTATGTAATGGCATACATACTCTTCCCTATTATCGCGGAGGCTTAAAAATAGATTTACGAATTTTAAGTATAACCTATGAGATTAAGTTGCAAACTTAAGGTAATAGAGTAGCCTGTCTTGAGTGACAATTTCGGGATTACATTTTTGTATGAAATTATTGTTGCAAAAGGGACTAATCTTAGAAAAGTATTTCAAGGAAAACTTCTAGAATGTTTGTTTCAATCAAGAAACATAGAATTATAGGGATTAAGGTACGGATTTAAGTGGCAATCTGGCATTCCTATATGGAATATCTGCTTTAAAAGGAAACTGCTGAGAAGTAATTCGAAGTAGCAGATAAAGAAATTAGGCTAGACCTCAAACCGTAAAATTTACTTATAATTTTACCATCTAAACATATATTTATACAGTGGCATTTTTGTCACTTTTTTATTAGAAAAGCACATTTAAAAATTTTGAAATAAATTTTTTTACTTTTTACAATTTGTAAAATAAATTTATTATGTGTAATATTCTAATTTTTTGAAAGGAGAATTAGATACTTAAAATAGTATCACAAGATTTATATGAATAAAAAAGATTCTGAGCTGAAAACACCTTCCGCTCTAAATGAAAAACAGGTAAAAAATGATAAAAAAAAGGATAATAATAAATCTAAGTCAGATATAAAATGGCTTATTTCTGTTTTTATAATAACATTTGTATTATCTATTACGTTTTCTTTTATATCAACAAATTCAATAACAAAATTATCTATTTTCCCAGCACTTTTAATTTTGCTTTTGGTTATTTTAATTGGTATTGTTTTTGATATAATTGGTGTATCTGTAACTATTGCTAACGAAGAAGAGTTCCATGCAAAGGCTAGTAAAAAAATTTCTGGTTCTAAAACATCTGTAAAATTAATAAGGAATTCTTCTAAAGTTGCTAATTTCTGTGCTGATATAATTGGTGATATTTGCGGTGTTTTGAGTGGTGCAATAAGTGCATTAATTGCTATAAAAATTACTGAGAGTTTAAATTTGTCTTTTAATCTTCAATTTATTATAAGTGCTTTGGTTGCATCTTTAACTGTTACAGGAAAGGCTTTTGGTAAAAATATTGCAAAAAATAATGCTTCTAAAATAGTTCATATTGTGGCAAATGTACTTAACAAATTGCACTTGAATTTAGACTAAAAATAAACTTTAAAAAAGTTCTATAAAAAAGAGATTTGAACTAAAATTCTGGTTCAAATCTCTTTTTTATTTAAATATATTTTATTAATAAATTTTTTCATAAGAAGTCTAAAATTTACTCAAACCTCCCGATATTCTTACACAATTTTTAGATATACTCATAATTATAATAAATGATTACCTAACCTATACTTCGATATACTCAAATATTAATTTTTCATTTATTAAATATGTTTTAGCCTCTTTAATGATACCTTACCACCCTGTATTGTATTTTTATTAAAACTTTTAGCAAAGAGTCATTTAAAGGATATGATCTATGTAAACCAGATAAGTCTAATGTGCTGCTTAAGTTTATTCTGTTATCAGTTAAGTTTTGTACGTACCCTTTTTCCCATAAGGCTTCTCTTTCTTCATTTGTATATAGTCCATATGGATATGTGAATACCTTTAGTAGATTTTCGTCTCCTAATTTTTCTCTTAGCTCTGCATAAGCTTGTTCTGTTTGTTCTACTAATTTTTCTTTTGTTTCGTTATTATATTGTGCGTGTGTGAATCCATGTGAATATATTGAAATTAGTCCACTATCATGCATTTCTTTGGCTTGTTTCCAAGTGTAATAGCTACTACTTGCACCAACACAATCGTTTATTGCAAATGATGTCATTGGTATGTTGTATTCTTTTGCAAGTTTATAGGCATATTCGTAAACCCCTGTATAGCCATCATCAAATGTTATTAAAAAGCTCCATTTGCTAATTGCTTTTTTTCCTTCTTGGTAGTCTACTAAATCTTGGTAACTTATTGGTTTGTATCCAAGTTTCATAAGTCCTAATATCTGCTTTTTAAAGTTTTCTTCTGTTGTTTGCATATAGTCGTATTCAATTTGTGATTCATCTTTCACTATGTCATGGTATACAAATACTGGTATTTGAAGATTTTTTTCTCCAATATAGTATGTTTTATTTACAGTTGCAACCTCGTATATTATAAATCCAATTATTGCAAGTACAATAATTAATATTAATGATAAAACTATTTTTTTAGTTTTTCCGCTTCTTTTATTTTCTTCCATTACTATTACTCCCCTTAATCTCTGTATGAGATTATATAGTAGTTCTACATTTTTTTCAAGACTTTTTAATTAATAACCATAAAATTCATACCTCGTATAAATTTTATTTAACTTTTCACTGGGCTACTAAAAATGCAATATTTTTTAGTAGCCTTACTGGGTGAAAATGCATTTTTCAATAAAATTAACTTTTTCAATTTACTTTCTTCTTATCTTGCTATTTGTTTTACGCCTATTATTTTAAAGCATTAACTTTCTGTCTTTAATCTATTAATGATTTGCTATCTCCTACTGGATCTGTTGATTGTATGTTGTAATACGAGTCTGGTACATTTCCAACTATTACAGATTCTGCAATTAATATTTGATTTGTTATTTTTTGTTTTATTGTGCTGTATGGAGTTAATATTGTTGCTTCACAGTCCAAGCTTAAGTATATTCTATGTAGTGTTTGGTTTATACCTTGTGCCGTAAATTGCGACTCTAATGTTGTATCTACATTCCCTATGTTTGCAATCTTTACATGCATTTTGGGTCCTGTTGCAGATAACATTTTTAGACCCAATATGCTTCCTAAATATATTGATATGTTGCTGTTGTTTTCTTTTTTAAACTCCTCTATTATTTTTAGAGGTATATCGGAAGTTAGCTCATTTACACTTTTTATGTTTGTTTGAAGCATTTTTATATTGCCGTCGGAATCTCTTATAATTGTAATTATATCTTCGTATTTATAGTTATTCATTATCACTGATGCCTGTTCATTTGCAATTTTGCTTGCTATGTTTTTTGCATTGTCTTTGCACTGCTCTTCTATTATTGGATTTATAGCCTTTACAATTATGCTATATGTAAAAACTGCTACAACTATTACAATAATAATATTTACAAAAATATTATTTGAGCAATTTCTATTATTACTGAATAATTGTGGCAGTTTTATTCTATCTCTTGAATATATTTTTTCTATTCGCATTTTATTTCCCTTTTTTCAAAGTATAAATAATTACTATTCTTATGTTTATATTACTTACAAATTATTATAATTTATATTGCATTTTCCTTTTATCTAGGTACAAATAATTTTGCTTCATCGCACTTATGCATTACTGTCCTTGTTATTTCTATCTTGGTATAAATAATTGTTGGCCTTGCATTACATTCTCTGTTTTATCTATGTTATTTACTTTTGCAATTTCATCTACTGTGCTTCCAAATCTTTTAGCTATATTCCATAGTGTATCTCCAGTTCTTGTGTAATATATAACTATGCTGTATGTTTCTTTTGTTTTTCCTTCTTCTTCTGTTATGTTTTCTATTATGTTTATGTTGCTTTCTTTTACAAGATTTACATCAAAATTAAAGCTCATATTTGTGTCTATTGTTCCATCTGGCATTACTACAAAGTCTTTCTTGCTTATTTCTATTTGTGTATTTATTTTTGATTTTGAAGTAACCTGAGGAATACTTGCAGTATATTCAAATGGTTCTACTATGTTTTTTACTGCAATGCTGGAAGTGTCTGCTTTAGCGTAAAGAAAACCTAAATTAACATCTCCTTTATATATAATTCTTCCATCTTCTATCTGAGTAGATAATATTACAGGATTTACTTCTACATCATATATTTTACAATTTGCAACTTCTATATTCTCTTGTTTTCTTAATACATACTCTTGTTTAAAACTTGTTTTTTCTAACATTAGTTTTACATTTTTTTGAGTAAAGCTTAACTCTTCTGTTTTGCTGTATAAGTCTTCTATCATATTTATTGTTTGCTTTTTATATACAAATCCTTGTACTTCTATTTCCGCTTCTAAATAAATTGAATGTTCTTCTACATTGTTTGGCTTTACTATTATATTTTTAATTTCATATGTTAAATCGCTTATGTCGTCTTCTGCAACGTCTTGAATATCTATAAATCCCATTATTGGAATGTTTGCAGTTATCGTGTTTATTCTATTATCTTCTGTTAAGTACATTATTTTAAATACTGTGTCTGCTTTTGATAGTACTTTGTTATAACTTATTTTACTTTCTTTATTTTCTATTGTTACACTTGCTCTCATTATTTCTGCTAAATTGTCTATATTTTCTATGTTTACTGTATCTTTTGCATATATTCTTGTGTTTCCACTTCCTACTAATGTATTTACGGCAATATTTTGCTTTAATAATTGAACATCTCTGCAGTCTTCTATTTTATCTATGTATTCTATGTTTTCTTTTGAATATACCGTGATGCTTACTTCCATATTTGCTCTTAAGTTAATTTTTCTTCCATTTATTATTTTGCAGTCTATGCTAAGCAGATTTACACTGCATTCAACATTCATACTACTTGTAAGTTCTTTTATTTCTATTGTTTTAGAAAACTCTATATTTGTATTTATTGCTCTTATGCTAGATTTTTCGTCATCTGCAATATAGATTATATACGCATTTACTCCTCCTTCTATTTTAAGTTTTCCTTCTTGAATTTCTTTTCTATATATGCATACATTTCCATTTGTAGAAACTGTGCTTAATATGTCTGGCTTTATATCTGGTACTATTTCGTCTCCTTCTGCAATTATTTTTTCAGTTTTTTGTCCCACTATTTTGTTCACGCATAAATTATTTTTAGATGTTTTGACTGTCATCTTAATTTTATTCCTCCTTCTTCACCTTCGCATAAATTTATTTGAAAAATAATTTTAATTGGCTATTATATAAAATGTTTTATGCACTGCAAAAATGCATATTTTCTTCTTAATTTAAAATCCAATTTTTCAAATTTTACCTTTTTTATAACTTATGCAATATTAATCTATATTAGAACAATGAAGGCACAAAAAAAATTCCTACAAAATAGGAATTTTTATTTTATCTAATATCATATTCTTTTCTCTTTTTTTGTCCTTGTGCTTCCGGTGGAACTATAGAACTGTATTCCTTTCCATCGAAAACTTGAAGTTCAACTGTTCTTGTTAGTAAGTCTGTGTAACTATAAGTTACATTTCTTTGGTTCTCATCATACTTAACAATAAAAATGCTTGGATATGCTTTTTCTAGTGTGGCTTCTTTTTCAAATGGTCTGTTCCTTCCTAAAGACCCCTTTATTATAATTTTTTGTCCAATTTTTTGGTTAAGGTCTGTCTTTAGATTTGCAATGTCATTTTGATAAATCATTGTATTCCATCACTCCTTTAAGATGTGCTTATTATACCATTTTTTACAAAATTAGTCAAAAACCGACAAGCATAAGCAAAACCGTGTAACAGTTTAATTAAAGCCGTTTCACGGTTATTTTTATCAATTATTACAATTATATTACATTTTATTATATAAGTACTTCATCCATTTATATACAGCATTTTTCCAGTTAGAATCTGTTGCATAGTGTTTGTTTACACCTGTTACATTTGCACCATTATAATGACTTCCAGATGCTGTTTCTCCATTATAAATAGGAGTTCCTTTAGGATTTAGATAGTATTTAGTAAACACTCTTGCAAGTAAGTCTATAGATTCTGAATATGAACTAAATACATATGCATTTCCAGATGGGTCTCTATCGTATGCTCCATATCCAAATAAATTCTTTTTATTTTTAGACATTGCAGATGTTCCCCACGCACTTTCGTGAATTGCGACTGATGCTAAAAATATTCCATTTATGTTATATTGTTGTTCTGCGTAGTAAAAATATTTTGCATTATCTTTAAACACATTATTTTTATCTTGAGATTCATTTTCAAATAGTTTTTCAAATTGTTCTAAAGATGCTCCACTTGGTGTGTTTAGTGCCATGTCGAAGCTTAATTTAGATCTTAACTGCGATGCCGTATAGGTATTATTGTTTGCTGTTTGTTCTTGATTAGGATTGTTTTTAGTTAGGCAATCCTTTTTTACCCAGCCAGAATATGTGGTATATTCTATTTTGTACCAATCCTTTTCTATTTCTAGAACTTTTACTTCATCATCTTTTTTTAGTGTAAGTATTTTTTCTGCATTTGCATCTGGCAAATTTCTTACTGGTAAATCACTAGATGTTACATACATTGTATCATTTTTAGAAACCGTGTATTTTAGGTAAGAAGGTCCTGTTCCAATTTGTACAATTTTATTTACAGAAGCTTTTACAATTTGACTTCCGTACCGCTTCGTCGCTTACTAGTTCTTCATTTTTGTATGTTCTTTTTTTAGTTATATTTTGTTTTCCGTCTATTCCATCTTGTATAACTTGCATTGTTCCTGTTGCAATTTTGCTGCTTTGTTCATACTTTGTTGTAAATTCTAAATCTATTTCTTCTACATAAAGTTCCTCTGTTATTTTGTCTTTTGTGTTGTTTTCTATAATGCTTTTTAGTGTTTCTATGTCATTTTCTGTATTTAAGTTGTGCATACTAGTTTTTCTTGTCATTCCAGCTGGCTCTGCTACAACTTCTGATGTTACAGTATATTTTTTATTTAAAATACTTACTACGCCAAAAGTTAAAGCTATTGTGGCAAGTACAGTACAAGCTATACTTACCTTATAGCTTTTTTTCATTATTTTATTAATTTTTCTTAATTGTTTTATTTTCATTAGTATGCCCTTCCTAATAAATATTTTACAATAAAGCATTAATCATTTCAACACTCAATTTTTTCCAAGTTTATCTCATTTCTTCTTTAATTTTTACTAAAGTATTTAATGCATCTATTGGTGTTAGTTCATTTATATTTACTTTGTCTAATTCGTGAGCTATTTCTGCAAGTTTAAAGTTATACATATCTAATTGTCCAGACACTTGTTTTTTATCTTCTTTTTCTTTAGCTTTATTAACTAGTACATTTTTTCTCTCTATTTTCTTTAATATTTCGTTTGCCCTTTGTGTTACCATTTTTGGAACCCCTGCTAATCGTGCAACGTGTACACCATAGCTTTCGTCTGTTCCTCCTGGAACTATTTTTCTTAAGAAGATTATATCTTCACCCTTTTCTTTTACTGCAATTGAATAGTTTTTAACACCTTCTAAAGTGTCTTCTAATTGAGTAAGTTCGTGGTAATGTGTTGCAAATAATGTTTTTGCACCACATTTTTCCTTGTTTTCTATGTATTCTGCAACAGCCCAAGCAATAGAAAGTCCGTCATATGTAGATGTTCCTCTTCCAATTTCATCTAATATTACTAAACTATTTTGTGTTGCTTCTTTTAAAATATTTGCAACCTCCATCATTTCTACCATAAAAGTACTTTGTCCCATACTTAAATCGTCTGATGCACCAACTCTTGTAAATATTTTATCTACTACTCCTATTTGAGCTTCTGCTGCTGGTACAAAGCTTCCTATTTGAGCCATTAAGGTAATTAAGGCAACTTGTCTCATATATGTAGATTTACCAGCCATATTAGGACCTGTAATTATTGCTAGTCTATTTGAACTTTTATCTAAATATGTATCATTAGAAACAAAGCTTCCACTTGGCAACATTTTTTCTATTACAGGATGACGTCCATCTTTTATGTTTATAATTCCGCTATTATCTACTGTTGGTTTGCAATAATTAAAGTCTTCTGCAACTGTTGCAAATGAGCATAATACATCTAATTTGGAAATTGCCATAGCAGACCTTTGTAATCTTGTAATTTGGGTTTTTATGTATTCTCTAATTTTTACAAACTCGTTGTATTCTAAAGCTACAACTTTTTCTTCTGCTCCAAGTACTTTGCTTTCTAGCTCTTTAAGTTCTTCTGTTATATATCTTTCTCCACCAGTTAATGTTTGTTTTCTTATGTATCTATCTGGTACTAAAGATAAGTTAGATTTTGTAACTTCTATATAATATCCAAATACTTTATTAAATCCTACTTTTAATCCTTTTATTCCTGTTTCTTCTTTTTCTTTTGCTTCTAGTTCAACAAGCCAAGTTTTGCCGTCTGTCATTGCTTTTTTAAGCTCGTCTATTTCCTCATTAAATCCTAATTTTATAACTCCACCCTCTGTAATTAATATTGGTGGTTCATCTACTATTGCTTTATCTATTAGCTCATATAAATCGTCTAAAGTATCTAAACTCTCATATAATTTCTTTAGCATTTTAGAATTTGAATTTTCTAGCAATTTTTTTATTGCAGGCAATTTACTACTAGAAGCCTTTAATGCATTTAAATCTCTTGCATTTGCATTTCCATAAGAAATTTTCCCTGCAAGTCTTTCTATATCGTATACACCCTTTAAACTCTCTGTAATTTCGCCTCTTAAAATGATGTCATTTTTTAGCTCTTCTACAGCATCTAGTCTCTCGTTTATTTCTTTTACTTCTATTAAAGGATCGGAAATCCATCTTCTTAAGAGTCTACCACCCATTGATGTAGAAGTTTTATCTAATACCCAAAGTAGTGTTCCTTTTTTAGATTTATCTCTTAATTTTTCCGTAAGTTCTAGGTTTCTTCTTGCATTTATATCTAGAGCCATATATTTTGTAATTGTATATATTGTAATTTTGTTCATATGCTCTAGCTTTGTTTTTTGAGTATCTTCTATATATGTTATTAGTCCATTTATTGCAGATACAGCAAATAATCGTTTTTCTAAGTCTTTTACAATATTTCCTTTATCATCTGATAAAGCATATTCTCTATATATTCTGTCTGTATCTGTGCTAAATTTTTCTTCATCTTCATTAGAAATGTAAACATCAAATCTTTCTTTTATTGTTTGCATTTCTTCAGAACATTCTGAAAGCATTTTATTTACAATTATTTCTGAAGGAGAATATCTAGAAATTTCGTCTAACAAACGTTCAAAGTTATTTTCCTCTTTTATTTCGGCAGAATAGAAGTCTCCTGTTGAAATATCGCAAACAGCAAGACCAAAGAAAATACCTTTTTTAAATATGCTCATTATAAAGTTATTTCTTTTTTCCTCTAGCAAATTTGTTTCTGTTACAGTTCCAGGAGTTACAACTCTTATAACATCTCTTTTTACTATGCCTTTTGCAAGTTTTGGATCTTCTAGCTGTTCACATATTGCAACTTTATGACCATTTTGAACTAGTTTTGCAATATAGCTTTCTGCTGCGTGATATGGAATTCCACACATAGGAGCACGTTCTTCTTGTCCACAGTCTTTTCCTGTTAAAGTAAGTTCTAGTTCTCTAGATACATTTATTGCATCATCGAAGAACATCTCATAAAAATCTCCTAGTCTATAAAACAAAATGCAATCTTTGTATTTTTCTTTTGTTGCAAGATAGTGTTGCATCATTGGTGAATATTCTGCCATAATTAATCTTCATTCCTTTCTACATCTTTAGAGCAAATCCATAAAATTTCAATTTTTTATTTAGTTTGTTTTTATATAAATTGAATTTTTTAAGTAATTTTCTTTGCAAACTCTTTATTGTATTTCTCCTCTTAAGTACCACATATGTTCAGATACTATTTTTAAATTAACCATTGTTCCAATTTTATCTTCTTCTGCCTCAAAGTTTACAACTTTATTTGTATCGGTTCTTCCTGTAAGCATTTTTTCATTTGTTTTACTCTTTCCTTCTACTAATACTTTTTGCATTGTTCCAACATACTTTTTGTTATTTGCTTCTATTTGACTTTCCACTAATTTTTTTAGTCTATCAAATCTTGTATGTTTTACATCTTCTGGAATTTGATTTTCCATTTTATCTGCTGGTGTTCCAACTCTTCTTGAATATATAAACATAAATACTTGCTCAAAACATACTTTAGAAACTACATCTAATGTATCTTCAAAGTCTTCTTCTGTTTCCTCTGGAAATCCAACTATAATATCTGTAGAAAATTCTACCCCAGGTATTTTTTCTCTCATTTTTTTAACTAAGTCTAAATATTGTTCTTTTGTATACTTTCTATTCATTTTTCTTAAGACCTCTGTACTACCAGATTGTAAAGGTAAATGAATTATTTTGCATACTTTATCACAATCTCTAATTGCTTCTATAACATCATCTGTAAAATCCTTTGGATGTGGTGAAATAAAACGTATTCTCTCTATTCCATCTATTTTATTTACTTCTCTTAAAAGTTTTGCAAAAGAATTAATTGGTCCAACATCCTCATTCTTTTCGCGTTCTACTCTCATATAAGAATTAACATTTTGACCAAGCAAAGTAATCTCTTTGTAGCCTTCTTTTGCTAAACATTTAATCTCTGCAATTATATCTTCTGCATGCCTGCTTCTTTCTCTTCCTCTAACATATGGAACAATACAATATGTACAAAAATTATTGCAACCATTCATAATAGAAACAGAAGCCTTTATACTATCATCTCTTTTTATTGGAAGACCCTCTATTACTTCTCCATCTATGTCTATAATATCTTCTATTCTCTTTCTATTTTGAATTACATTGTAAACATCCCCGGGAAACTTATGCAAAGTATGAGTTCCAAATACTATGTCGAAGAAAGAATAACTTTGTTTAAGCTTTTTTACTATATGTTTTTCTTGCATCATACAACCACCAATTGCAATAATTGTACCTTTAGCTTCTTTATATTTTTTTACTTCTCCAAGTTTTCCAAATAATCTATCTTCTGCATTTTCTCTAACACAGCAAGTATTAAACACAATTAAATTTGCATCTTCTAACTTATCTGTTTTGCTATAACCCATTTCTTCCATCATTCCAGATAATTTTTCTGAATCATTCTCATTTAATTGGCATCCCATTGTTAATATTGCATATTTTAAGTTTTTACCTAAATTAAGTTTTTTTACTTTTTCTATATATTCTTTTTGCTCTTTTATTTCTTCTTGCATACTTAAATCAATTTCCCTTCTATTGGTTAAAAATCTGTTTAAAAAAAGATTAATTTTTCCTTTTTAAGCCCTATTTTTCCTATTCTTTTTTACTATTTCTTCTTCGCTATTTTATTACAAAATTCGCCATTTTGCAACATTATTTTCGGCTATTTCCAGCATAGTTAGTCGTAACTTTAAATTTTAATAAACAACATTTTTTATTTAGTAATTAGTTTATACTTCTATTGTTTAAAACCAAACTTATAGCATATATTATCTTCTATTTTTCTTCTTTTGAACCGAATATCCAAACTTGCCAATTTTCTTTCCAAGTGGATAATATCCGCCATTTGCATATGCAATTAAATTACATTTGCTAATATCAAAAGCACCTTTTTCATCTATATATTTTTCATCTGCATCTATAGATAAAATTTCTGCAACAAACATATCGTGACTTCCAAGAGGCACAATTTCTTTTACTTTACATTCTACAGATACTGGGCTTTCCTTTATAAGTGGAGCTTTTACAAAATTTGCTTTTTCCTTTGTAAGCTTCATTTCCTTAAACTTATCCACATCTCTTCCACTCTTTACTCCACACCAATCTGTTGCATAGCTAAGATTTTCTGTTGTTAAATTAATAACAAATTCACCATTTTCTTTAATAATATCGTGTGAATATCTTTCCTTTCTTACAGAAATATAGCACATTGCAGGATTTGTATTTAATATACCAGTCCACGCAACTGTTATTATATTAGACTTTTCCATTGTACCACAGCTAACCATTACTGCTGGTATTGGGTATATAAAAGTTCCAGACTTCCATTGTACTTTTGCCATTTTTATCACAATCCTTGTAATTTTATTTAGGTTTTTAATTAAGGCTTTACCCATAAACCTATTTTTCACATTTTTAAGCACCAACATTATATCATTTTTTTCGCATTTATGAAACAAATAATTCCATTTTTATTGACTTTTATGCTCATTTGAATATAATTGTTATAGATTATTTACAAAAAGGATTATTTACTATGATAGATATAGAAAACTTAGACACAAAAGAAAATATTATGGCAGATTTTTTTACTTGGCTTTTTGATGATCCTCGTATAAAAAATAAATCTATTAATCTAAAAAAAGAAATTGACTTAAGCCTTGCTCATGACTACATGGATCCATACATTTATTATCCAGAGCAAATAGAAAGTTTTTTTAATACAAAACCAATGCAGCGTTTAGCTCGTGTTAGCCAGCTTTCATTAACAGTTAATATGTATCCAAACACATTTCATAGCAGACTAGAGCACTCTAAAGGTGTTTACAATAGAAAAGTAGAAGAATTTATAATTAACTTTCAAAATCCAAACTGGAAAAATTTTATAGAAGAACACAATTTAAAATTATATTTAATAGCAGAACTTATAAAAGTTGCAGGACACGATATTGGGCATTTTCCACTATCACACGTATTCGAAGAACAAGTATTTAACGCACACGGTCCACACGAAGTTTTTGGTCAAAGACTAATGTTAGAATATCCAGAAATTCAGGAGGTTTTATCAAATATAAGTAATGAGCTACCTGCTACATTAAAAGAATTGTACCAAAAAAACATTCTAAACTTTTACTCGCACGATGAAAGTTCATACGATGTAGATAGATTAGACTATTTATCTAGAGATAGATTATATAAAGGCTACCCTGTTACATTCCATACCAACAACTATACATCATCTCCTAAAATAAGTGTAGACAGCACACATACAGATGTTTATAGCTATGATAAATTACCAGAAATAGAAAACTTTTTGCTTGTAAGAGAAAACGAATACGACTCCTTATATATGTCTAAAGAAGAACAAGCCTTAGAATGTGCAGTAGGGTTACTATTTAGAGTATTACTAGAAAATTCAGCCACAAACGCAAGCTACAAAAACCGTTTATGTACCTATATTAGAAAATTACATAGCTTAAAATTAGAAGATGTATCATTAGAAGACTTTATAGAATGGAACGACATAGAATTTTATAAAGAAGTACTAGAAATTGCACAAAGCTATCCAGACAAAAACGTAAGGCAAATAGCAACACTTGCAATTCCAAAGCTAGAACCATTCTTAAATTTAATACACTCTCTATTAGATAACAAAAAATTTGCAGAACTATCAAAGCCAGACCAAGAACTTATATTAAAAATAAAAAAGCTTATATCTGGTAAATCTGAACTATTAGCAGACCTAGCAAATCCAAACTTTTTAGACGACAATATTATACCTTTAGATGGTTCAGCATACAAAGAAAGTTTAGAAACAAAAGGTCTAACCTCTTGTTTTAACTACAAATTTAAAGCATATAATGTAAAAGAACCAGTATATTTGCGAACCAAAGATGCAAACTTTGCAGAATTATCCGAACATCCCGATAAAAGCAAAGACTGGAAAAATGCAAAAAAAATAATACATTACGACTTTGCATATGCACCATTTTTAAGAATGAATGGACTATCTGAAGAAGAAATAAGCAAAATAAAAGCTGGAAGCACTAAAATACACATTTCTCCAGAAGAAAATAAGAAATCTTATTCGGTTAACATGTCTCCACTAAAAGTAGAGCATGATATAAAAAATTATTTTAAAAATACAAATTTGGGCGATATAGAACCAGAAATAGAATAAAATTATAGAATATAAAAGTATGCTATTTAAGAGAATTTCTCTAAAATAGCATACTTAATTTATTAGACTAAAATTTTATTTTTTCATATTTTTACTTAAATAGATTTTTATAAAAAATCGCTTCGCTTAGGTCCAACCCGTTTCCTACCTACTCTACAATTTTATTTTTCCCCCTATTCTTGGGGGAATTTCTCTTTTTTCCCATATATTGCTATGGGTTTTTGTTTCTGCTGAATTTTAGTTCAGAGAAACCAGGGCTCAGGTCTACAAATATAAAGTGCACCTGAATCCGATGCTATCGTTCGCATAGTCCGAACCGTTATTACGGTAGCCTGCTGGATAACTAGCGAAGCTGCTGAAGTAACCGCCTCCTCTGCTGGTGCAAGGATAGTTCGTGTTAGAATAAGGCTCTGTAGTCCACTCCCATACATTTCCTCCCATATCGTATATGTTATTTACGGCTGTGGTTTGTCCTGTTGGAATTAATGTACTTGTTCCATTTGCTTTGGTTTGTTTGTTTTTTTCTGTATCTGCTATTCCTGTATAAGTAAATGTTGGAGAATTTTTATAATTTCCTTCTTCTGAACTACTTCCATAATCGCTATTTGTTTTTTGTATAAATGCTATTGCTGTATCCCATGCATAACTGCTTATTAGTTTTGATTTTACACTGGTATAACCTTGTTTTGTACTAAATGCTTCTGCTAGACTTTTTGCTTCATATCTTGTTACATAATTATATGGGGCTTGTCCTGCTTTTACTGTTATTGTATTACTTGTTGATGCTCCTCTTGCTCTTAATTTTTTAGAGTTTGTACTTTCTTGGTCTCCTGCTTCGTATCTTCCAATATAGAATCCTTTATTTGTTTCTACGCTAGTTTTTTCATCGTCTGCTAAAGTCTCTGAATAGCTACTTATTGATTGATTGGCATAAGCAGTTCTTTTATAATCTGCTATATTATCTACTGGTATCCATACAAATTGGTTTCCTACTAAATCTGTTCCAACTGTTGTTTGTCCTTTATATTTTTCTTTGTCTGCTGCTGCATCTGAAATTACTAGACCACTTGCTTTTGTTCCTCCTACATATACAAATCCTGATGGGATTGGTACTCCTTCTGATGCTGGATCATAATCTGAGCCACTAGAACTACCTCCGCCAGAATTTCCTCCGTTTCCAGAGTTTTCGTTTTCTGATATTAAGTCTTCCATTTTATCTGTTAATGCATTTATTGCTTTTTCGGTATTTACTTGTCCCTCTGCTGTTTGGTTTCTCGCATCTTGTGCTCTACTTATTATTCCATTTTGTCCTAGTACTAAGTTAAGACTTATTCCTGCTAGTATTAATAAAACTACTATTGTTACGACCAAAGCAACTAGGGTTATTCCGTTTTTCTTGTTTTTTGTTTATATTTTTATTATATAAATATAAACATTTTTTGTTATCTTCCATTTTCTTATTCCTTTCGTTTAATATTTCTAG
>CAKOVP010000032.1 GCA_934122035.1 uncultured Clostridia bacterium
TTCAGTTGGTTAGAACGCTAGCCTGTCACGCTAGAGGTCGACGGTTCGAGCCCGTTCCAGGTCGCCATTTTTTTATGGCTTTATAGCTCAGTCGGTAGAGCAAGGGACTGAAAATCCCTGTGTCCCTGGTTCGATTCCAGGTGAAGCCACCAAATATCAATACTTTGTAGTTTCTTACACCTGTTAGATTGATGTTAGACGTTATAAGTAGAATTCCTATATCTAATGCGACTTAGATATAGGTTTTTTATTATGCAAAAATATTTGAAATAATGTTAAAGTTTGGTATAATAATTTTGAAGACGTAAAGGAACATATGAAAATTAAAACTAATACTTAATGAATAGAGAAATACATTTAAACTTTTTAGGAGGTCATATATGAATGATTTAATAAAACAAAATAACGAAGTGTTTGGAAATTATTATAATAGAATTAATGAACTTATTTTAAAGACGAGACAAAATGTTGTAAAAAATATAAATTATGAGATGGTAGAATTATATTATGCCATAGGTTCTACGATTAATGAATTAATTGAAGAGTATCATTTAGAAGCATCTCAAAATGAAATATTAAAATTGTTTTCAGAAAAATTAACTCGAGAATTTGGACAAGGTTTTAGTGTTCCAAATTTAAAGAAAATGAAAAAGTTTTATTTAACATATAAAACTGGTTCCACATTGTGGAACCAGTTGAGTTGGAGCCATAATCGTTTAATAATGAATATAGACAATGAGGCTAAAAGAAATTTTTATTTGAAAGAAACAATAAAGTCAAATTGGAGTGTTAGACAATTAGAAAGGCAAATAAATAGTTTTTATTATGAAAGGCTTTTATCAACAAGTGAAGAACATAAAGAAGAAGTGAAAAAAGAAATAAATGTTTTAGAGAAAAAAGAAAAAGTACAAGATTTTATAAAAGATCCTTATGTTTTAGAGTTTTTAGACATAAAAGATAGAAGGTTTTTAGAAAAAGATTTAGAATCTAATTTACTTGAACATATATCAGAATTTTTATTAGAATTAGGTCGAGGTTTTTCTTTTGTAGCAAGACAAAAAAGGATTGATGTAGATGGAGAAAACTTTTATATAGATTTGGTATTTTATAACTATGTATTGAAATGTTTTGTTTTAATTGATTTAAAATTAGACAAGCTAACACATCAAGATATTGGACAAATGGATTTTTATGTTAGATATTATGATAATGAAATAAAGGCAGAAGATGATAATCCGACAATAGGAATAATACTATGTTCAGACAAAAAGGATACAATAGTAAAATATTCTGTTCTTAATGATAATAAAAATTTATTTGCTTCAAAATATCAATTATATTTACCAACAGAAGAAGAACTAGCAAGAGAAATTGAAAAGCAAAAAGAAGAATTTGAGGATTACTAAGAAACTAAAAAGAGATTAGCTAAAATATAGCTAATCTCTTTTTTAAATTCACAAAAATGCAAAAAACTAATGCAAAATTATATAAAATGTGATATAGTAATACAGAATAAATGATATAGGAATAAATCTAAAAAATAACATATATATCTAAACTAGAGGTGAAAAGTTATATGACAGCAGAAAAAATAAAACAAACATATGAAGACTTAATAAAAGTTATTCCAGAAGAAAATATACAATTAAATGAACCAATGAGCAAACATACAACCTTTAGGATAGGTGGAAGTGCAGATATATTTTTAAAGATAACAAAACAGGAAGAAATAAAGCAGGTATTAAATATTACAAAAACACATAATATACCATTTTTTATAATGGGAAATGGCAGTAATTTACTTGTAAAGGATAAAGGAATAAGAGGAATTGTTGCTAAAATGTGTATAAATGACTACGAATTTATAGATGATACAACAATTAAAGTTTGTTCTGGAATGTTAAATGCAAAACTTGCAAGAATTTTATTAGAACAAGGATTATCTGGTTTTGAATTTGCAGCAGGAATACCAGGGACAATTGGTGGTGCTGTTAGAATGAATGCTGGAGCATATGGCAGTCAGATGAGCAATATTGTTGTAAGCACAAGATATGTAGATTTAGAAGATGAAAATTATCCTATAAAAGAAATTAGAAATATAGAGCATAATTTTGAATATAGAAAGTCTATATTTTCTAAGAAAAAAGCTATAATTTTAGATACAATTTTAAAATTTGAAAAATTAGATAAAAATGCAATAGAAGAAGAAATGAAGGAAAACAACGAAAGAAGAAGAGAAAAACAACCAATAGATAAACCAAGTGCAGGAAGTACTTTTAAAAGAGGAGAAAATTTTATAACAGCACAATTAATTGACGAATGTGGACTAAAAGGAACATCAGTTGGAGGAGCAATGGTTTCTGAAAAACACGCAGGATTTATAGTAAACAATAATAATGCTACAGCAGAAGATGTTATTAAACTTGCACAAATAGTTAAAGAAAAAGTATATGAAAAATTTAATAAGAAAATAGAACTAGAGATAGAAATTGTTGGAGAGTAAATTTGCATATAAGACGAAATGGAGAACAAGATGAACGGTTTTTTTAAGTGGTTTAAATCAAATACAAAAATAAAAAGATGGATATTTTTAATGATTATAGGAATTGTATGTGTATGCTTTGGAATAGCTAAAATACTTGTAACACAAGAGCTTTCATTTTTAGAACTTGCAAAAATAATATTGCTATTTGTAGCAGGTTTTGCATTTACAATTATAAGTATTGTTAATATTCAAAGAAGAACATTAGAAATTTTAGTTGAAGAAACAGATACAAGAGACTTAGAAAAAAGTAATGTTAAATCTTTAATATTTAATAAAAAAATATATAATCAAGGACCAAAAGTTGTTGTAATAGGTGGAGGAGCAGGATTAAATACTGTACTTAGAGGATTAAAAAATTACACAGATAATATAACTGCAATTGTTACAGTTTCAGACTATGGTTCAACCGCGGGAAAGAGTGAGGAAGAAATTAGTCTTGCGGCATTATCAGATATAGAAGAAAGTCTAGTTGCACTTTCCGCAAATGAAACCGAAATGAGTGATTTATTTAATCTTAGAATGAGAGATGCAAAAGTCAGAGGTAATAAATTTGGAGATATTTTCTTAACTGCTATGAAAGAAGCTGTTGGAGATTTTTCTGCATCTATTAGAGAGGTTCAAAAAATATTGAATATGACAGGTAAAGTTCTTCCTGTAACACTAGACAGAATAAAAATTTGTGCAGAGCTAGAAGATGGAACAATTGTAGAATGCAAAGACAAAATTCCAGAGGTGGTAAGTCAAAAGGTAAGTAAAATTTCCAGAGTGTTTATTTCACCAACCAACATAAGAGTTGCACCAGGCGTAATAGAGGCAATCCAAGAAGCAGACAGCATAGTAATTGGCCCTGGTAGCTTATATACAAATGTTATACCAAATTTATTGGTACCAGGTGTCTCTAAGGCAATTAGAGAGGCCAAAGGATTTAAAGTGTATGTAAGCAACATTATGACAGAATATGGTCAAACAGACAATTACACATTATATGACCATATAAAAGCAATAATAGACCACGCTGGAAAGGGAATAATAGATTATTGCGTATACGATACAGGAGAAATTGTACCAGAATATGTTAGACAATATAATAGAGAAGGTGCAGATTTAGTAGAGCAAAATATTTCTAAGGTAAAAGATGAAGGAATAAAATTAATACAAAGAAACTTATCTACTGTAGAAAATGGCAGAATAAGACATAATCCAGACGCTATTGCAACGAGCATAATTCAGCTTATATGTGATGATTTAAACTTTAGAGATATGAAAAATGATGCACAGTTTATAATGCTAGATAATAAAATGAAAGATGCAAATAAGAAGTTAAAGAAAAATAAAACTAAAAAATCGAAAAAGAATTCTAACAAAAAACGTGGAGAAAGTAAATTCTATGAAAAATATAATGACAGAATAGAATCAATTAGAGATAGTGAAAAGAATAGAAAAAATAAGCTTATAGCAATAGAAAAAAATAAGAGAAACAAAGACTTAGAGGCAATGAAAAAATTTTTAGAAGACCATAAGAAAATAAATAATTAAAATATCAAAAAGGAAGAAACGACTGATGAAATATTGTGATTTAAACGAAAATATAAAAAAACAACTTAGAAGAGAATGGATAATAACAAATGGAATTGGAGGATTCTGCAGTGGATCTGTATTAGGAGGCTGTAACATTAGAAAATATAATGGATTATTAGTTGCACCTCTTACACCACCTGCAAGAAGATTTTTAGTATTATCTAAATTAGATGAAAGTATTAAAATAAATGGACAAGACTACAATTTATATACAAATATAACAAATAATTTGGAAAATGGAGAACACGAAATCTCAGAAGGATTTAAGTATTTAAAAGATTTTAGAAAAGAGTACATTCCAATTTTTTCATATCAAGTTAACGATGTTAAAATTAAAAAATTCATATGTATGGAATATGGAAAAAATACTGTAGTAGTACTTTATAGAGTGCAAAATGGAAATTCAGAAGCAACACTAAAATTAGCTCCTGTGGTAAATTTTAGAGACTTTCATTCTATAAATTACAACCACAAATTTGAGGCAAAGCAAACACACTTCGGAAATAAATTAAAATTAATTTTAGATGGAAACTCAGAAACTCCAATATATATGAATTGTACTGCTGGAAAATACCTAAAACATACAGACGATGCTTTCTGCAAAATGTATTATCCAATAGAGGAAGAAAGAGGTTTCGAAGCAGAGGAAAACCACTATGTACCAGGCGTATATAATATAAATATTGAACCAAACGAAGAAAAAGAAATTACATTTGTATGTTCTTTAGAGGAAAATATAGAAGAAATAGATGGAATAAATATAATAAATAAAGAGCTAACAAGACTAAGTTCAGTAATATATGATAGTGGAATACTTCAAACTAGAAATATGAACGACAAAAATATTGAACTTATAAAATCATTGCTACTTGCAACAGATAATTTTGTTGTAAATAGACCAAGCTTTAATCTTCATACAGTAATTGCAGGATATCCTTGGTTCTTAGACTGGGGAAGAGACACTTTAATATCTTTTGAAGGATTGCTATTAATTACAAAAAGATATGAGATTGCAAGAGAAGTGCTACTTACAAATATAAGAGATATAAAATATGGATTAGTTCCAAATGGATATTCTGGATTTGATAATAGACCTTTATATAATAGTGCAGATAGTTCATTATTGTTGATAGAACAAGTATATAAATACTTAAAATATACAAACGATTATGAATTTATACAAAATGAAATCTATCCTAGTTTGGTAAAAATAATAGAAGCATATTCTAACAAAATAGATGTAGATGGAAATAACATTTTCTTAGATGAAGATGGGCTATTATCTGCAGGAACAGAAAACACTCAAATTACTTGGATGGATGTTAAAATTGGAGATAAGGCAATAACTCCAAGAAACGGAAAAACAGTAGAACTAAATGCACTTTGGTTCAATGCCTTAAAAATAATGGCAAGACTTGCAGAAAAACAGGGAAATAAAGAAGATTGTAAAAAATATTTAAATATGGCAGAAAAAACTAAAAAATCATTTGAAGAAAAGTTTTATAATCAAAATAAAAAATGCTTATATGATGTATTAGGAGACGATAAAATAAGACCAAACCAATTATTTGCTCTAAGCTTATCACATCCAATAGTAGATTCAGTAAAAATTGCAGAAAATATAATTCAAACAGTTGAAGAAAAACTACTTAATCCATATGGATTAAAAACACTTGCTAAAGGCGAAGAAGGATATGTAGAAATATACCAAGGAAGTAGCTTTGAAAGAGATTCAAGTTATCACCAAGGAATTACTTGGCCTTGGCTTTTAGGATTATATTATAATGCATTAAAAAATGAAATCATAATAGAAAAAAATATTAAAAATAGAGAAAAAATAGAACAAAAAATAAATCAATTAGTTCAAAACACAAAAGAGACATTTACAAAAGAAATGTTTGAAAATGCAAGTGTTGGAACAATTGGAGAAATTTATGATTCTAATGAAGAACATATTGCAAGAGGAGCCTTTGCACAAGCTTGGAGTGTAGCAGAAGTATTTAGAATTATATTAAAGAAATAATTAAAAAAATAATTAGACTTTTCAAATTTAAATAATAACGATAGTAAAATAAATTATAAACTTAAATATGAATTATACTTCTATAATAAAATGTATAAATAAATGGTTTATGGGCAAATCCAGTAAAAACCTAAATATATTTACAAGGAAATAGAAAAGTGGATATAAATAATTTGGAAGCAAATTTAAAAGCAGGAAAATTAGATAACATATATCTATTGTATGGAGAAGAAAGATACTTACTAGATGCCAGTGTAAAAAAAATAAAAAAACTTTTTGGTGAAATGGTAAATGGAATTAATTACATACAAATAGATGCAGACAATGTAACACAAATAATACAAGATATAGAAACTCCTGCATTTGGATATTCACAAAAGCTTATAGTAGCAAAAGATACAGGACTATTTCAAAAAGCCAAAAGGGCAAAAAAAGGAGAAGAAAAAGAACCAAAAGTAAAAAAAGATGAAAGCAAATTTGAAAACAAACTTGCTGAATATATAGAAAAAAATGTAGATATAATAAATGAATCTGTAATATTGTTATTTATAGAAAATGATGCAGACAAAAACAATTTATATAAAGAAATAGAAAAAGTTGGAGTGGTTTGCAACTTTGAAAAACAAAAACCAATAGACTTAAGCAAAAGATTAAAAACCATATGCAATGCATACAAAGTTAATGTAGATCAAGCAACACTTGCATATTTAATAGACAGCTGTGGAACTTCTCTTCAAGATTTAATAAACGAAATAAGAAAACAAATAGAATATGTTGGAGAAAATGGAACAATTACAAAGCAAACAATAGACCTTCTTGCAATAAAACAATTTGAAAGCATCATATTTGATTTAACAGATAGTCTTGGAAAAAGAAACATAACACAAGCATTAAGAGTATTAAAAAATCTATTAGACTCAAAAGAGCCAATACAAAAAATATTTATAACACTATATGGTCATTTCAAAAAAATATATATAACATCTGTGGCATTAAAAGAAAAACTAAATGTCGCAGAAAGCTTAAAATTAAAACCAAATCAAACTTTTTTAGTAAGCAAATATTCTGGGCAAGCAAGATATTTTAAAGAAGCGGAACTTAAAAAAATACTACAAGAATTTATAGAATTAGACTATAAATCAAAAAATGGAGTAATAGACTTAAACGTTGGCTTAGAAGCAATACTTTGTGGACATTGTTCATAAAAATTAATAAAATATTGAATAAAATAAAACCTTCTACACAAAATAATAAAAGTGAAGAAGGTTTTTAATATTAGTGTAAAGGAAAGATGATTATGGTAAATTTTAGAACCGATATGGCGGTCGAAAGAAACGATATGTACAAAAAGCAAAATGGACAAATAGATGGAGTAGAAGTTCAAAATGAAGAAAAAGAAAACATAAAGATAACAAGAGTAAAAATAACAAACGAAGAAGGTGAAAAAGCTTTAAATAAACCGAAAGGAAATTATATTACATTAGATATAAAAAACATAAAGACAATAGATAATGAGCAAATAGAAAAAATATCAGATAATTTAGCAGAAGAACTAAGAAATATAATAAAAGAACACATATCAGATACAGAAGACATTTTAATAGTTGGACTAGGTAATCTTTATGTAACCCCAGATGCTTTAGGACCAAAAGTAGTTCCAGAAATAGAAATAACAAGACACATACTAGAATATATGCCAAAAGCAATGCCAGAAGACACAAGACCAGTATCTGCAATATCTCCAGGAGTATTAGGAACAACTGGAATAGAAACAATGGAAATACTAAAAGGAATAGTAGAAAACGTAAAACCTAAAATGTTAATTGTAATAGATGCCCTTGCAACAAGAAGCATAGAAAGAATAAGCAGTAGTATACAAATAGCAGACACAGGAATTGTACCAGGTGCAGGAGTAAATAATACAAGAAAAGAAATAAGCCAAAAAACATTAGGAATACCAGTAATAGCATTAGGAATACCAACTGTAGTAGACTTAGCATCTATTACCAATGACTGCATAGACTTATTCATAGAAAATTTGCAACAGAAAGCAATGTCTAACGACTATCTAAATAAATTAAGAGAACAAGACAACTATGAAGAAATAAAAGAAGCTTTAGTTCCAAAAGACTATAATATGATAGTAACACCAAAAGAAATAGACAAACTAATAGAAAATATGAGCAAAATAGTAGCAACTGGAATAAATATGGCTATGTAAACTAAAAAGGAGAGTGGATTTAAAAGGTTGTGCACAACTTATACAAATTATGATATATGTTCAAAAAGGACTATTGCAAGATTTAGCAATAGTCTTTTTCTAGTTTAATTTCTTTATCATTTAAGTAATTTAAAATTCCTGCATCAGTTGAAAAATTAAATTTTAATAAACTGCTACAAAGCATTTGAGTCTTTTTATTAAATGATTTATTAATTTCGTTTTTTCCGTACTTTCCATCACCAATTATAGGTAAACCAATATAAGCTAAGTGTGCTCTAATTTGATGGGTTCTACCAGTATGAAGTATAACTTCCAATCTTGAAGTATTATTAGCTTTATCAGAAGAAATAACTGTGTATTCAGTCTTAATTGGTAAATAACCTTTTTTGGCAGTAGAGCTAATATAAACAATAGATTTTTTACTGTCTTTAAAAAGATAATCATTAAGAATTTTATGTTTTTCTTTTGGAATACCAAAAACAGTACAAATATAGTGCTTTTCGATCTCGCGAGATTTAAACTTATCTAATAAAATTTTAAGAGCTTCCTCATTTTTTGCAAATAAAACAAGACCCGTTGTATTTCTATCTAATCTATGACAAGGCATAATATTAGAATTATACATATTAGACAAAATTGTTGTTAAAGAATTATCACCTGTAACTTCTAATTCAGAAGGCTTATTTACAATAATAATATTTTCATCTTCGTAAATTACTGGAATTTTAGAAATACCAAGAAGTTGCTCATCTGTAATATAAATAGAAACAACATCACCTGCAAACACAGTAACATTTTCATTAATTCTAGTGTTGTTAACACGAATATCTTTTTTACGCAAAGCTTTAAAAAAGGTGCTCTGTTTTAAATTAGGAAATTCTCTTTGCAAAACAGTATTCAATTTTTTATTATCATATTTTTTAGTAATTATTAAAGTTTTCATAACCAGTATTATACTAGAAAAAAATAAAAAAATCAAAATTTTTATAATAAATTTTGATACTAAGAATAAACTTTAAGTAAGAAATACAGCTTATTTTTATAAAAAAGTTTACAAATAAGAGTTTTAATTATATAATGTTAAATGAAAAATTGGCAATGATAGCAAATGCTATATGCTAGAATAAATATTAACCGGCAATGCCTAAAAAAGGAAGGTAATAAAAATGAAATTAAAAGAAATATTAGTAGGATTGGAAGGAATCAAAGCAAAAGGAAATGTAGAAAGAGAAATAACAACAATAGAAAGTGATTCAAGAAAAGTTGTGGAAGGAAGTATGTTTTTTGCAATAAAGGGTTTTACTGTTGATGGAACAACATACATTCCAAAAGCAATAGAAAATGGAGCAAAAGTAATACTAGTAGATGAACAAACAGACTTAAAAACTTTAAATATACCAGAAGATATAACTTTATTAGTTGTACCAAATGCAAGATATGCAATGGCAATATGTGCTTGTAATTATTATAATGATCCATCAAGAAACTTTAAATTGATTGGGGTTACAGGAACAAAAGGAAAAACAACAACCACGTTTATGTTAAAGGAAATTTTACAAAAACAAGGCATAAAAACAGGATTAATAGGAACAATTGCTTGCTACAGTGGAGATAAAAAAATAAAAGATAGTGACAGAACAACTCCAGACAGCATAGAACTACAAAGTTTATTTGCAGAAATGTTAAAAGATGGATGTGAAGCGGTTGTAATGGAAGTTTCTTCACAAAGTTTAAAATTAGATAGAGTTGCAGGATGCCATTTTGACATAGCTGTATTTACAAACTTTTCAGAAGACCATATTAGTCCAAAAGAACATCCAAACATGGAAGATTACTTTAATTCAAAATTAAAGTTATTTAAAATGTGCAAAAATGGTTTCGTAAATATTGATGATTTACATGTATGCAAAGTTCCAAAACTTGTTCCAGAGTGTAACATTAAAACATATGGAATAGACAATAGCTGTGATTTACTTGCAAAAGATATAACAATTACAAATTCATATGTAGATTTTAAAGTTAAATTAGGAGACAAAAACGAAAGAATAAAAGTTGGAATACCAGGTAGATTCAGCGTTTACAATAGTTTGGCTGCAATAAGTGTTGCACAAAAATTAGGATGTAGTGTAGAAAATATTAAAGAAGCATTATTAGAAGTTAGAGTTCCAGGAAGATCTGAACTTGTAAATAATTCTAAAGATTTAACAATAATGATAGATTATGCTCATTCACCAGAAAGCTTAGATAATATTTTACATGCAGTAAAATCATATACAAGAGGAAGAGTAATTTCTGTATTTGGATGTGGTGGAGATAGAGATACAGCTAAAAGACCACAAATGGGTGAAATATCTGGAAAAATTGCAGACTTTACAATAATAACATCAGATAACCCAAGAACAGAAGATCCTCAAAAAATAGTTGATCAAATTGAAGAAGGAATGAAAAAAACAAAAGGCAAATATGTTGTTATAGTAGATAGAATAGAAGCAATAAAATATGCAATAAATATGGCAGGGAAAAAAGATTTAATACTTCTTGCTGGAAAAGGTCATGAGCCTTATCAAGAAATAAATGGAGTAAAACATCCATTTGACGAAAGAATAATAGTAAATCAAATTATCAAAGGAGAACTATAATAAGGGGTAAAAACCATACTTGTGCCGAGGGAAAGGAATATAAAATATGGAATATCAAATAAAAATACTTATGCTGGCTTTTGCTATTGCATTTGTAGTATCGCTAATAGTAATACCAATATTAAGAAGAAAAAAAGTAGGCCAAACAGAACGAAATGATGGACCACAAAGTCATTTAAAGAAACAAGGAACACCAACTATGGGTGGAATTATAATGATAATTTCTCTTTTGGCAATGGGAGGAATAATATATTATAGTTATTCTAGAGAAGCAATTGAAGCCGAGAAGATGGTGGCAAAAAACTTATTACCACTACTATTTGCAAGTATTGGATTTGGATTAATTGGTTTTGTTGATGATTACAAAAAGTTAATACTAAAAAATACAGAAGGTTTAAAACCTAAATATAAAATGTTAGGGCTACTTGTAATTGCAACAATATTCACTGTGTACCTAACACAGGTTATGAAAATAGGCACAGATATGTTAATACCATTTGCAAAAATTAACATTACAATTCCAATATGGATATATATACCATTTACAATACTTGTAATGCTTGCAACGACTAATGCAATAAATTTAACAGATGGAATAGATGGACTAAGTACATCTGTTACAACAATTATTTTAACCTGTTTAACTGTAATAGGAATGATAACTGGAACAAAAGAAATAGTAGTATTTGGAGCAAGTTTTATAGGAATATGCTTAGCATTCTTATTATTTAATTTGCATCCTGCAAAAATATTTATGGGAGATACAGGCTCACTTTTATTAGGAGGAGCCGTATCGGTAATGGCAATATATCTAAAAATGCCACTATTATTAATCATAATTGCAATAATACCAGTATTAGAAACATTATCAGATATAATACAAGTTTCACATTATAAAAGAACAGGGAAAAGAGTATTCAAAATGGCACCATTGCATCATCATTTTGAACTATGTGGATGGAACGAAAATACTATAGTTTCGGTATTTAGTATAGTAACTTTAATTGCTTGTTTTATAGGACTTATGGCAATATAGAATAAGTAAAAAAGAAAGGGAGAACAAATGCAAAGTAACATACAGAAAAAGAAAACAAAAAAATTCTCAAAATTTTTAAATAATAAAATGGATTTTGTTTTATTTATAACAGTATTAATATTACTATCGCTTGGAGTAGTAATGGTACTTTCTGCAAGTGCTCCATCGGCATTATCTACTACAGGTAAAAGTTATACATATTTTATAAGACAATTTGGTTTTGCTGTATTTGGCGTGTTTGCAATGCTTTTCGTTTCAAAAATAGATTATAGATTTTATAAAAAATATTATTGGGCTGTATATATAGTTTCTGTTGCAATACTTTTACTAGTATTGGTACCGGGTCTTGGAAGAGAAGTAAAAGGTGCAACAAGATGGATTAATGTACCAGGAATCGGTCAAATTCAGCCTTCGGAACTTACAAAAATAGGAATGATAATATTTTATGCAGGTTATTTAACAGACCATAAGAATGAACTAAAAGACTTTTGGAGAGGCTTTGTAAAGCCTTTAGTGTTTTTTTTACTTCCACCTGTTGCTATATTATATTTAGTGCAAAACCACTTAAGTGTATGTTTAGTAATTGGCTCAGTAACATTTGTAATGATGCTTATGGCAGGATGTAGACTTTTGCATTTTATAGGAACAGGTATAGCTGGTGTTGCGGCAATCGCTTTATACTTAATAAAAGGTGCAACAGGAAGTACAGACTCATTCAGACTAGACAGAATACAAACTTTCTTTGATCCTTGGTCTGATGCAACTGGAACAGGTTACCAAATGGTACAAAGTCTTTATGCAATAGGATCTGGAGGACTATTTGGTGTTGGACTTGGAAATAGCAAACAAAAATACTTATATATACCAGAACCACAAAATGACTTCATATTTGCAATAGTTGCAGAAGAACTAGGATTTGTTGGTTGTGTAGCAATAATTTTACTATTTGCAGTTTTTGTATGGAGGGGAATAGTAATTTCTATGAAGGCACCAGATATGTTTGGAAGTCTTTTAGCAATAGGAGTTACAACATTGGTTGCTGTTCAGGCAATAATTAATATTGCAGTTGTTACAGCTTCAATTCCAACAACAGGTATGGCTCTTCCATTCTTTAGCTATGGAGGTACTGCACTGGTAATATTGCTGGTATCTGTAGGAGTATTATTAAATGTATCAAGAGCAGGTTCAAAAGTTTAAATAAAATTAATAAAAACGCTCAAAAGATTATAAATTGAGCGTTTTTTGAAAAAGTATTGAAAAACAATATTTGCATTAATAGGAGGAATTTTATTATGAAAGTAGTAATTGCAGCAGCTGGTACTGGTGGACATATAAACCCAGGAATTGCAATAGCAAACAAAATAAAAGAAGAAGAACCAAATTCAGAAATAATGTTTATAGGAACGCCAAGAGGATTAGAAAATGATTTGGTTCCAAGAGCAGGTTATAAATTAGAAAGAATAGATGCATATGGAATAAACAGAAAAATAAATTTAGATAATATTAAAAGATTATATAAAACAATTACATCTATATGGAAGGCAAAAAAAATTCTAAAAGAATTTAAACCAGATGCTGTAATTGGAACAGGTGGATACATATGTGTTGCAGTAGGAATGGCAGCGGTAGAACTAAAAATACCACTATTTATGCATGAAAGTAATGCTTTTCCTGGAGTTGCAACAAAGTTATTATCTAAAGATGCAAAGACAGTATTTGTTGGTTTTGAAGATGCAAAAGCAAGACTTCCAAAGGCAAAAAATGTAGTTGTAAGTGGTACTCCTTCTAAAATAAAGAAAGTAGATTTATCAGAAAATGAAAAAAATAGAATTATAGCAGAACTTGGGGTAAACAATAATTTACCAGTAGTTTTAGTTTTTGGTGGAAGCCAGGGAGCTAGAAGCATAAATGAGGCTTTAATTGGAATAATAGAAAGAAAATTGAATGAAAATTATCAAATAGTTTGGGCTGTTGGAAAAAATAATTACGAAAATGTAAAAGAACAGTTAAAACAAAAAAATATAGATATAGATAATATAAAAAATACCAAAATTTTGCCATATATATACAATATGCAGGAAGTAATGGAAGTATCTAATTTGGTAGTAGCAAGAAGCGGAGCAATGACAGTAACGGAAATTGCAAACTTAGAAAAACCAGCAATATTTATTCCGTTCCCATTTGCAACAGAAAACCATCAAGAATATAATGCAAAAGTACTAAAAAATGTAGGTGCAGCAGAAATTATATTAGACAAAGACTTAAATTATAATGTGCTAAACAATACAATAAATTCACTAGTAAAAGATAAAGATAAACTAGCACAAATGGGAAAAAACGCAGGAAAAATATCAAAAACTAATGTGCAAGATGTAATATACAAAGAAATAAAAAAATAAAAAAATAAAAAAATAAAAAAGAAAGCTTCGCCTAAGGGAGAAGCTTTTTTCGCCCAAAGGGGACGTCCCTTCTTGGGCGAAGTTTTGAAATTTTTGAAAATATCAATATAGACAATTAAACAAATTGACTTGTAATGTCGAAATTTGTCGAAACCCGTCATACGGTTTTCCTTGTAACAATACAACTATGGTGATATGATAATAAGAACCATAAAAAAAGGAGGAAAACACTATGATAGGGTTTAAAAAATTATGTCAGGAAACTGTAATAAGCAAAAAAGCTAATATTGAATTGCCTTCAATAATAAAACTTGAATATTACAAAACGGAAAGCAAATTACCTCAAAATAAGAAATATGGTATAGAAGTAAGAAAACAAGAAATTGAAGGCAATAAAGTCACTGAAGAAAAGGTAAGTGAATATGAATTGTCTAACAATGAAAAGTTAATAGATAATTTACTTAGAATATTAGTAAAAAATAAAGTAACACCAGTTACGACAAGTGATGTAATAACAGATTTCAAAAAAGAACCAGAGCTAATATTTAGTATATGTAAAAGCTACTCTAATTAAAGAGTAGTTTTTGAATTTTGAAATATATAGGTTTAAAATAGATATGTCACACATACATTGAAAATAAAATATTGAAAAGAGAGCACAAAAATGATATTG
>CAKOVP010000033.1 GCA_934122035.1 uncultured Clostridia bacterium
TGCAGCGTCTCCTCTACGTTGACCTTTTCTTATTATTCTTGTGTATCCACCTTTTACATCTTTGTATTTTGGTGCTATTTCATCGAATAATTTTGTTGGTATATCAACATTTTTTCCATCTGCATCTTTTACTTTATTAACATTTCTCATTATTTTTCTTCTTGCATTTAGTTTAGATGGCATATCTTTCTTTCTTTTTTCAGTAGTTTCTTCTCTTACTACTTTTAAGTATTCTCTGCCATTTTTGCTTTTTACAAGTTCAGTAACTTTGTTTCCTTTTTCGTCTAATTTAGCTTTAGAAACTTTTACTTCTACTTCCTCGTAGTTTCCAGCTTCTTTAACTGCTAGAGCTATTAAAGAATCAGCTATTGCTTTTGTTTCTTTAGCTCTTGTATCAGTTGTTTCTATTTTTCCGTGCCATAAAAGGTCTGTTACTTGTGTTTTAAGCATTGCTAAACGAATGTCAGTTGTTTTTCCTAATTTTCTATTTGTTGCCACTTTTTTTCACCTTCCTTATTCTTCATTGCTTGCGAAGTCTAGACCTAATGAATGTAATTTATTTGTAACTTCATCTAATGATTTTTTACCTAAATTTCTTACCTTCATCATTTCTGCTTCTGTTTTATTTGTTAGGTCTTCTACAGTAGATATTCCTGCTCTCTTTAAGCAGTTGAATGATCTTGCAGATAATTCTAAGTCTTCTATTGAAGTTTCTAATACTTTCTCTTTCTTAGATTCTTCTTTTTCTACCATTACTTGAGTATTTTTACTTATTTCTGATAAGTCTATAAATAGTTCTAAATGTTCAGTCATTATTTTAGCAGCTAAGCTTAGTGCTTCGAATGGCTTAAGACTTCCGTCTGTCCATAGTTCTATTGTTAGCTTATCTAAGTCTACCATTTGGCCTACTCTAGTATTTTCTACTGAATAGTTTACTTTCTTTACAGGTGTATATATAGAATCTATTGGAATAACCCCTATTGGCATATCTGGAGTTTTGTTCTTTTCTGCATTATTATAACCTCTACCACGGTTAGCTGTCATTTCCATAACTAAGCTTCCGCCTTCTGCAACAGTAGCTATATGTAAATCTGGATTTAATATTTCTACTGTTCCATCAGTTTCTATATTTGCAGCAGTAACTTCCCCTTCTCCTTGGAAGTTTATTCTAAGTGTCTTAACTTCGTCACCTTCAATTTTTACTCTTACCATTTTTAAGTTAACTATTATTTCTGGTACATCTTCTACAACATTTGGTATTGTTGTAAATTCGTGAGCTGCTCCATCTATTTTTACAGATGTTATTGCAGCACCTGGTAATGAAGAAAGTAATATTCTTCTTAAAGAGTTTCCTATTGTAATACCATAACCACGTTCTAGTGGTTCACAAGTAAATTTAGCATAATTTGTGTTGTTATCCATTTCTAAGCATTTAATATTTGGCTTTTCGAATTCTATCATTTTTACCTCCTAATATAAATATATCTGGATTAATATATTTACAACTTTTATATTAATATAACCTATTATTTAGAGTAAAGCTCTACTATTAAATGTTCCTCAACAGGTAGGTCAATGTCTTCTCTTGTTGCTAATCTTACAACCTTTCCACTTAGGGCTTCTTGTTCTTTTTCTAGCCATGTTGGAACAGGACGACTTGCATTTTCTTCTACTGCTAATTTTATTGTTCCATTATCTTTTCTAATTTCTCTTACAGAAATTACATCTCCTGGTTTTACTAAATATGATGGTATATCAACTTTTTTACCATTTACTTCGAAAGCTCCATGTGTAACTTGCATTCTAGCTTGTGCTCTTGAGCTTGCAAATCCTAATCTATAAACTACGTTATCTAGTCTACTTTCTAATAATTGAAGTAATACTTCACCAGTCTTTCCTTTTCTTGTTGAAGCCATTTCGAAATATCTTCTAAATTGTTTTTCTCCAACACCATAGAAAGCTTTTGTTTTTTGTTTTTCTCTTAATTGAGTACCATATTCAGAAATTTTGCTCTTCTTTTGACCATTTTGTCCTGGAGCGTAGTTTCTTCTAGCTATACTACATTTGTCTGAGTAGCATCTAGAACCTTTTAAGAACAATTTTTGTCCTTGTCTACGGCAAATACGGCATTGTTCATCTTTATATCTTGCCATTTTTATTTCACCTTCCTTAAAATTTTTGTAACTTTAATTATATTTGATTTTTATTTTATAAAATTATACTCTTCTTCTTTTTGGTGGTCTGCATCCATTGTGAGGTATTGGAGTAACATCTTTGATTGATGTTATTTCAAGACCTGCTGTTTGTAAAGATCTAATTGCAGATTCACGTCCAGAACCTGGTCCTTTAACAAATACATCTACTGTTTTTAGTCCGTGTTCCATTGCAGCTTTAGCAGCTGTTTCTGCAGCTTCTCCTGCAGCAAATGGTGTGCTTTTTCTTGAACCTTTGAATCCAAGTTCTCCAGCACTTGCCCAAGATAGAACATTTCCTTGTGTATCTGTTAATGTAACTATTGTATTATTGAAGCTAGAATGAATATGAGCCATTCCTTTTTCAATGTTTTTTCTATCTTTTCTTCTAATTGGCTTTTTTGCCAAATTTTTTGTTGCCATTTTTAAGTTTTCCTCCTTATCTAAAATCCTGGAATATATTTAACTTTTATTTTTATTTTTTGCTCTTGCTAACTAATTTTCTTGGTCCTTTTCTTGTACGAGCATTTGTTTTTGTTCTTTGTCCTCTAACTGGAAGACCTCTTCTATGTCTTGTTCCTCTATAGCAACCAATTTCTGTTAGTCTTTTTATGTTTAATGCAACTTCTCTTCTTAAGTCACCTTCTAGAGTGTAACCTTCCATTGCATTTCTAATTGCTTGTACTTGTTCATCTGTTAAATCTTTTACCCTTATGTCTGGATTAACACCAGCTTTTTTTAATATTTCTTGAGAACGAGTAAGTCCTATTCCATATATATATGTAAGTCCTATTTCAACTCTTTTCTCTCTAGGTAAATCAACTCCTGCTAAACGAGCCATTTTTGCACCTCCAAATGTTAATTTTATTTTTTTGTTTTCTGGTACCTATAATTAAAGTCTAAAGGTGAAATTACTAATTTAACTCTTTTAAAATTACAAAAAGTAATATGATTTTAGAGGTATTTCATATTATTCTTATAATTTTACAGTCTTTTAAATTAGTCTCTAGCTTTTTTTATAAGCATATATATAAACACAAACCTTTAATTTATTGAAATAAGCTAAATGCTTACTCAACAGCCGCTAATCTCGATTTGTGTTAATATCTAATTTTTTTAATTATCCTTGTCTTTGTTTATGCTTAGGATTTTCGCATATTACTCTGATGACACCTTTTCTTTTTATTACTTTACATTTGTCACACATTTTTTTAACTGATGGTCTAACCTTCATTATTTACGCACCTCCTAATTTTAAAATTGTTATATTATTAGTATTAGATATTATTTTGCTCTCCAAGTTATTCTTCCTCTTGTTAAGTCGTATGGTGATAATTCAACTTTTACTTTATCTCCAGGAAGAATCTTGATGTAGTTCATTCTTAATTTTCCAGAGATGTGAGCTAATATCTGATGACCATTTTGTAACTCTACTTTAAATGTTGTATTTGGTAGTGTATCTACTACAGTACCTTCAACCTCAATAACATCCTCTTTTGACATTATTTTCCCTCCGTATTTCTTATATGTAAAATACAATATAGCTATTATATTCATAATAGCTTATATAGTATATAACATTTTTAGACTAATGTCAATATCTCTGGCTCATTTTCTGTAATTAAAATTGTATTTTCATAATGAGCTGCAAGACTTCCGTCTTCTGATATTATTGTCCATCCATCATCTAGTTCTAATATTCCTGGTTTTCCCATTATTACCATTGGTTCTATGGCAAGTGTCATACCAGGTTCTAGCCTAATTCCTCTTCCTGCTTTGCCATAGTTTGGAATGCCTGGATCCTCGTGCATACTTTCTCCTATTCCATGTCCTTGAAATTCTCTTACTACACTATATCCATTTTTTTCTACAAATTCTCCTATAGCATGACAAATATCGCCAAGTCTATTTCCTTTTTTGGCATATTTTATTCCTTCAAAAAATGATTGTTTTGTAACTTCTACTAATCTTTTTGCTTCATTACTTACATTACCTACAAAATAAGTTCTACAGCAATCACCATTATATCCGTCTTTATAAGCAACTAAGTCTACACTTATTATGTCTCCATCGTGAAGTATCTCTCTTTTTGATGGTATTCCATGAATTACAACATCATTTACAGATGCACATATAGATCCTGGGAATGCTGGAACTCCTTTTACTCCACTTGGATAACCTTTTTCTGCTGGTATTGCACCATTTTCTCGCATTGTTCTTTCTGCTATTTTATCTAGCTCCCAAGTTGAAACTCCTGGCTTAATTGCAGCTTCTACCGCTTTTTGAGCTAAGTTTGCAACCCTACAAGCTTCCCTCATTTTTTCTATTTGTCTTTCATTTTTTATGCTTACCAATTTTATTACCTTCTTTTACTACATATTTTTTATTTTCTCTAATACGTCATCTGCTGCATCTTGGCCAAGTCTATTTATTCTTTCGCTTACTTCTTCTGTAATTAATACATTTTTATTTGCATAGAAGTCTATTAATGGACTTGTTTTTTCATCGTATATTGCTAATCTTTGTTTTATTGCGTTTTCATCACTATCGTCGCCTCTTTGTACTAGTTTTGAACCGCATATATCGCATATTCCTGGTACTTTTGAAGGATGCATTGTTAAATTATATGTTGCTTTGCATTCTGGATTTGAACATACTCTTCTATTTAAAATTCTTGTTATTATTTCTTCTCTTGGTGTTGTTAAGTTAATTACAAGATCTACTTTCTTGCCTTTTTCTGCAAGTATTTCGTCTAACTTTTCTGCTTGCTCTACTGTACGTGGAAATCCATCTAAAATTGCTCCATCTTTGCAGTCTTCTTCGTTTAATCTATTTATTACCATTGGAACTGTAATATCATCTGGAACTAATTGTCCCTTAGATATATATTCGTTTGCTTTTACTCCTAATTCTGTTTTGTTTGATATATTTGCTCTAAAAATATCTCCTGTAGAAATTTGAGGCCAGCCTGTTTGTTTTGTTAAAATTCCCGCAACTGTGCCTTTTCCTGTGCCTTGTGCACCTAACATAATTAAATACATAAATAAAATCTCCTTTCACATTTATGCAATTTTTTTGCCTCTAATATTTGTATTAGAGGCCATATTTTTCATTTTTATTCTAGCTTATTTTTCCCAATTTGTCAATTATTTAAACTAAAAAATCGCCCAAAAAGGGGCGTCCCCTTTGGGCGAAAATTTTTATTCTAAGAATCCTTTGTAATGTCTTGTTACAAGTTGAGATTCTAATTGTTGTATTGTCTCTAATGCAACACCTACTACGATTAGTATTGATGTTCCACCAAAAGCTATATTTAAGCTTGTAAATCTTGCAAGCATTGGTATTATTGCAATTACAGATAGGAATAAACCACCTACTAAAGTTAATTTAGATATTACAGATGATAAATAATCTGTTGTTGGTTTTCCTGCTCTTATACCTGGTATAAATCCACCGTTTCTCTTAATGTTTCCTGATATTTCTGCAGGATTGAACATTGCATATGTGTAGAAATATGTAAATCCAAGTATTAATAGTAAGTAAACTATAGCATTTGCAATTGTGTAACCAAGTCCTACACTTGAAGATGATGAAGCTATAGAGAATTTATATACTCCAGCCCAGAATCCTGTTTGTGTAGCTATGTCTTTTGCAAATATTTGTATTATCATTGCAGGGAATGTTAAGAATGATGATGCAAATATTATTGGCATAACTCCAGCCATTGCAAGTTTTAATGGTATGTTTGTGTTTTGTGCACCAACCATTCTTCTTCCAACAACTTTTTTAGCATATTGTACTGGTACTCTTCTTTCAGCAAGTTGTATAAATACAACGCCTGTTACTAGAAGTAATGCTCCTACTACAACTGCTAGAGCTTTTATTAATCCAACTGTGCTAAATACACCATTTTCAAGTATTAAGTTCCAAACTGCAGTAATTCCACTTGGTAATCCTGCAATTATACCAACAAATATTAGCATTGAAATTCCGTTTCCAATTCCTTTATTTGTAATTTGTTCTCCAAGCCACATTAGTATAGCTGTTCCAGCCATTAAAGATACTACTGTTAGTAGTCCTCCAACAAAGCTTGTGTCTAGGAATATTCCAGATGATTTATATGAAAGATATATTCCTAATCCTTCTATTAATGCAAGTACAATAGTAAGCATTTTTGTATATTTGTTAACTCTTGTTCTTCCTTCTTCTCCACCTTCTTTTACAAGACGTTCTAGAGATGGAATTACCATTCCTAACAATTGAATTACTATTGATGCAGTAATATATGGAGTTATAGACATTGCAAATATAGAAAGTCTTGAGAAAGCTCCTCCTGATATTGTGTCTATAAGTCCTGTTACCCCGTTTGTAGCAGAACCCATTTGTTCTGCTAAAGTAAATGTATCTACTCCAGGGATTGTTATATAACATCCTAATCTAAATATTACTATTAATAGTAATGTATATAACAATTTTTTTCTAACTTCAGGTGTTTTTAAAGCATTTTGTATTGTTTTAAACAACTATATCACCTCTGCCTTTCCACCTAAAGCTTCAATTTTCTCTTTGGCTGATTTAGTAAATCTTACAGCTGTTACATTAACTTTTTTGTCTAATGTACCTGTTCCAAGAACTACTATACCATCATTGATTTTTCCGATTATTCCCTCGTCTAATAAGCTTTGAGCTGTTACGTTTTCATTCTTTACTTTTGATAACATTGTTAATGTTACTTCTGTGTAATTTCTTGCATGTATATTTGTGAATCCTCTTTTTGGTAATCTTCTATATAATGGTGTTTGACCACCTTCGAATCCACGTCTTACACCGCCGCCAGATCTTGCTTTTTGTCCTTTATGACCTCTTCCAGAAGTTTTTCCAAGACCAGATCCAACTCCACGTCCAACTCTTGTTGCTTTTCTATTTTTTTGTGCTGGTTTTAATTCATCTAATTTCATTATGTGACTACACCTCCTAATTTCTAGTTCAGTTTCATTTTAACTAAATGTATATGTTTTGTCAACACTACATTATTTCTTCTACTTTTTTGCCTCTCTTTTTAGCAACAGATTCAACTGTTTGCATATTCTTTAATCCTTCTAATGTTGCATAAACAACGTTTCTTGGATTGTTTGTTCCTATTATTTTTGTTCTTATATCTCTGTAACCTGCAAGTTCTAGAACTGGTCTAACACTTCCACCAGCTATAATTCCAGTACCGGCTGCTGCTGGTTTTAACATTACACTTGCGCTTCCAAATTTACCAATCATTTCGTGTGGTATTGTTGTATTAACAATAGAAACTTCTATTAAATTCTTTTTAGCATCTTCAATTGCTTTTTTTATTGCATCTGGAACTTCGGCTGCTTTTCCGTTTCCAACACCTACGTGTCCTGCTCCATCTCCAACAACAACAACTGCACTAAATCTAAAGTTTCTTCCACCTTTAACAACTTTTGCAACTCTGTTTATGGCTACTACTTTTTCTTTTAATTCTGTAGAATTTTCTTCTTGCACTATTTTTCCCTCCTTATTATTAGAATTCTAAGCCTGCTTCTCTTGCAGCTTCTGCTAAGTCTTTTATAATTCCGTGATATAAGTATCCACTTCTGTCGAATACTATTGTTTTTATTTTCTTTTCTGATGCTCTTTTTGCAATTAAAGTTCCAACTTCTTTAGCAGCTTCTGAATTAGCATGCTTTGTTTTTACTTCTTTATCTAAAGTAGAAGCTTGAACTAAAGTTACTCCGTTAACATCATCTATTATTTGTGCAAATAAATTTTTATTGCTTCTGTATACGCATAATCTTGGGCATTCTGGTGTTCCGCTGATTTTTGTACGTACACGTGCGTGTCTTCTTTGTCTTGTAGCTTTTCTATCTATTTTACCAATCATTTCTTACTCCCTTCTAATTAATGTAACAGCATTAATTTTATAAATTTCAAATACATATGAGCAATTGCTACTTATTCTTAAAAATAATTATAAACAAGTATAACAAGGCAACCAAGCCAAAAATATTTGAGGCAAAAGGTTAGCACAAAGTTATTATCTTATCTATAAATTTTAACTATAAACTTCGTCTTGCATTGTTAAACTGCATAAAAATTTTTTCAATGTACCAAGCGTACTATTTCAAAAATTTTTATTTGTTTGCCTAGCAATACTCGTTTATATTTAAAATTTTTATTTTTTGCCGGCTTTACCTTCCTTACGTCTAATATGTTCAGTAGCATATTTGATTCCTTTTCCTCTATATACTTCTGGTGGACGTTTAGATCTTACAGCATTTGCAACTTCTCCAACTATTTCTTTGTCTATTCCTCTAACAGTGATGTGGTTAGCATCTGGAACGTCAAATTCTACTCCCTCTGGTGCAACCATTTCTACTGGGTGAGAATATCCTAAGCTTAGTACAAGTTTGTTTCCTTGTTTTTGTGCTCTGTATCCAACACCGTTTATTTCTAGTTCAACTTTGAATTCGTTAACAACACCTTCAACCATATTATGTATTAAAGCTCTTGTTGTTCCGTGTAAACTTTTATTTGTATTTGTGTCATCTGGTCTTGAAACTTTAATTTCTTTTCCATCTAATTCAACTTTTATGTTTGGATGGATGTCTCTTTCAAGACTTCCTTTAGGTCCTTTTACAGTAATGTGTTGTCCTTCTATTTTAACATCTACACCATCTGGTACTGCAACAGGCATATTTCCTATTCTTGACATAGTTTGTTTCCTCCTTCTTTATAAATTCTACCATACATATGCTAGAACTTCTCCACCTAAGCCTGCTTCTCTTGCTTCTTTATCTGTCATTATTCCCTTAGATGTTGAAATTAAAGCTATTCCTAATCCATTTAATACTTTTGGTAATTCGTCTTTAGAAGCATAAACTCTTAATCCTGGTTTACTAATTCTTTTTAATCCTTCTATAACTTTTTTACCTTTTTCTGTATATTTTAATGTAATTCTAATTACACCTTGGTTATTTTCTTCTTTTATCTCTTCAAAAGATTTTATATAACCTTCTTCAAATAATATTTTTGCTATAGCAAGTTTCATATTTGAAGCTGGTATGTCAACAGTTTTATGTTTTGAGCTGTTAGCATTTCTAATTCTTGTTAGCATATCTGCTATTGGATCTGTTGTAACCATTTATATGTTCCCTCCTTTTCGTTTTTATGTAGTTTAACGCTTTATTGCAAGTTTATTTTTACCAACTTGCTTTCTTTATTCCTGGAATTTCGCCATTATGTGCTAATTTTCTGAAGCATTCACGGCAAACTCCATATTTTCTGATGTATGCGTGTGGTCTTCCACATAGCTTGCATCTGTTATATTCTCTTGTTGCATATTTTTGTGGTCTTGCTTGCTTAACTTTTAAAGATTTTTTAGCCATCAGCTTTCTCCTTTCTTTAACTTAACCTTCTACTTACACATTATTAAAATTAACTTTAAAATTAATTTTTGAATGGCATTCCTAATAGAGTTAGAAGCTCTTTTGCTTCTTCATCAGATTTAGCTGTAGTTACAAATATGATATCCATACCTCTTATTTTATCTACTTTTTCGTATTCTATTTCTGGGAAGATTAATTGTTCTTTTATACCCATTGAATAGTTTCCTCTACCATCAAATGAATTTGCTGGTATTCCTCTAAAATCTCTAACTCTTGGAAGAGCTACATTGAATAATTTGTTAGCAAAATCATACATTTTATCTTTTCTTAATGTAACTTTACATCCAATTGGTACACCTGCTCTTAATTTGAATGCAGCTATAGCCTTTTTAGATTTTGTTATTATTGGTTTTTGTCCTGTTATTTGAGCTAAGTCGTTAACAGCGTTATCTAATTCTTTAGGATTTTCCTTTGTATCTCCTAAACCTATATTGATAACTATTTTTTCAAGCTTTGGAACTTCCATTACAGATTTGTAATTGAATTTTTTTATTAAAGCTGGTACTATTTCTTTTTCATATTGTTCTCTTAATATTTCCATAAGTCTTTATAGACCTCCTTCCTTAATTATTTTAATTTTGCATTACATTTTTTACATACACGTACTTTTTCGCCGTTTTCTACTACATATCCAACTCTTGCAGCTTTTCCGCATTTTGGACATACTAGAGCAACTTTGCTTGAATGTATTGCAACTTCTGAAGGAATTATTCCTCCTTCTTCACCTTGTTTTCTAGGTTTTACGCTCTTTTTTCTTATATTTATACCTTTTACAATTATTTTTTCTGTTTTTGGTATAACTTCAAGAACTTCTCCAGTTTTTCCTTTATCATTTCCAGATAAAACTTTAACTGTGTCTCCTTTTCTTATTTTCATTATTTTCACCTCACTAATGTTTTTATACATTGTCTTTAATTACAACTTTTATAGAACTTCTGGAGCAAGTGAAAGTATTTTCATATATTCTCCATCTCTTAATTCTCTTGCTACTGGTCCAAATATACGAGTTCCCTTTGGTGTTCCATCGTCTCTTATTATAACGGCTGCATTCTCGTCAAATCTTAAATATGATCCGTCAGCTCTTCTTATTGGTTTCTTTGTTCTAACAACAACTGCTTTAACAACTTCACCTTTTTTTACAACGCCACCTGGTGTTGCACTTTTAACAGAAGCAATTATTATATCTCCAACTTTAGCATATTTTCTATAAGAACCGCCTAAGCATCTAATACACATTATTTCTTTTGCACCTGTATTATCAGCTACTTTTAATACTGTTTGTTGCTGTACCATTAAATAGTACCTCCTTCTTATATTTCTTAATTATTTGATTATTGCTTTTTCTATAATTTCAACAACTCTCCATCTCTTGTCTTTTGATAGAGGTCTTGTTTCCATGACTTTAACTTTGTCTCCAATTTTACATTCATTGTTTTCGTCATGAGCTTTTAATTTATATGTCTTTTTCTTAATCTTACCATATGTTTTGTCCATTTCTCTCATTTCAACAGATACAACTACTGTTTTATCCATTTTGTCTGAAGAAACAGTTCCTATCATAGTTTTACGAAGATTTCTTTCTTCCATAATAAGCTCCTTTCATTATTCAGCTACTTTTTTTGTTGTTTTCTTTGTAGCTGTTTTCTTTTCTGCTACTTTCTTTTCAGATGCAGCTTTTTTTGTTGTAGAAGCTTTTTTAGCCTCTTTTACTTCTTTTGCAGGTTCTTCAACCTTTTCTCCTGCACACTCTCTTTGAGTTAATACAGTTTTTATTCTTGCAATGTCTTTCTTAACTTCTTTTATTTTCATAGGATTATCAAGTCCATTTGTAGCTAAGCTGAATCTTAGTTTAAATAATTCTGATTTTAATTCTCCTAATTCTTTTTCTAAGTCTGGTGAAGACATTTCTTTAATCTTATTTATCTTCATCTAATTCACCACCTACTTCAGTTTCCTTTTTAACAAATTTACATTTAACAGATAATTTGTTGGCAGCAAGTCTTAAAGCTTCTCTTGCTGTATCTTCTGATACATCAGCAAGTTCAAATAGTATTCTACCAGGTTTTACTATAGCTACCCAGTATTCAACTGATCCTTTACCTTTACCCATACGAGTATCTGCTGGTTTCTTTGTTATTGGTTTGTCTGGGAAGATTTTTATCCAAACCTTTCCACCTCTTTTTATATATCTTGTCATAGCAACACGGGCTGCTTCTATTTGGTTTGATGTTATTTGACCTAATTCTAAAGATTGTAATCCATATTCTCCGTCTGTTATAACATTACCTCTTGTTGCTTTTCCTCTATTTCTACCTTTTTGTTGTTTTCTATATTTTGTTCTTTTTGGCATTAATGGCATTATTTGTCTCCTCCTTCCTGTTGCTTTTTCTTAGCTGGAAGAACTTCTCCTTTATATATCCAAACTTTTACACCGATTTTTCCATATGTTGTATTTGCTTCTGCAAATCCATAATCTATATCAGCTCTTAATGTTTGAAGTGGTATTGTTCCTTCTTTGTAGAACTCTGTTCTTGCCATATCAGCTCCGCCAAGTCTTCCTGATACTGCAGTTTTAATTCCTAGAGCTCCCATTTTCATTGTTTTTTGCATACATTGTTTCATTGCACGTCTGAATGAAATTCTTCTTTCTAGTTGTCCTGCAATGTTTTCTGCAACTAATTGAGCATCTAAATCTGGTGATTTAACCTCAACAATATTTAGATTTACATTTTTGCCTATCATTTTTTGTAATTCTTCTTTTAAACTTTCAGCTAAATTTCCACCTTTTCCTATTACAAGACCAGGTTTTGCTGTATAAACGTTAACTTTAACAAACTTAGCAGTTCTTTCAATTTCTATTTTAGCTATTCCACTTGCATAAAGTTTTTTCTTAACATATTCACGGATTTTGTGATCTTCTACTAGATATTCTCCAAAATGTTTTGAATCTGCATACCATTTTGAATTCCAGTCTTTTATGATTCCAACTCTAAGTCCATTTGGATTCATTTTTTGTCCCATTTTCTAATTATCCTCCTTACTTTTAGTCTCTTTCTTTAAGAACTATTGTTATATGACTTGTTCTCTTTCTAATTCTAACAGCTGAACCCTTAGCAGCTGGTCTTATTCTTCTTAGTGTAGGGCCTTGGTTAGCATATATTTCAGCTACATATAAGTTTTCATGTTTCATTCCATGATTGTTCTCTGCATTTGCTATTGCTGATTTTAACAATTTCTCTATTATTGCTGATGAAGCCTTTGGAGTAAATTTTACTATTGCTAAAGCTTCATTTACATCTTTTCCTCTTATTAAATCTGCTACAATTTTAACTTTTCTAGATGAAATTCTAGCATATTTTAAAGTTGCTTTTGCTTGTAGTACTTCTTCTTGTACTTGTTCTTGCTTTTCTGCCACTTTATTTACCTCCTTAAATTATTATTTATTTTGCAGTTGTTGTTTTATCTCCTGCGTGACCTTTGAATGTTCTTGTTGGAGCAAATTCACCTAATTTATGTCCTATCATTTCTTCTGTAATATATACAGGAACGTGTTTTCTACCATCGTGAACAGCTATTGTGTGTCCAACCATTTGTGGGTATATTGTAGAAGCTCTAGACCATGTCTTTAATACTTCTTTTTTTCCACTTTCATTCATTGCTTCAACTCTCTTTAATAATTCTGGAGCAATAAATGGCTTTTTCTTACTAGATCTTGACATTATTATTTCCTCCTCTTAGCTATAAATTTATCTGTTCTTGTGTTCTTTCTTGTCTTATATCCAAGTGCTGGTTTACCCCAAGGAGTCATTGGTCCTGCGTGTCCTACTGGAGCCTTTCCTTCACCACCACCGTGTGGGTGATCTACTGGGTTCATTGCAGATCCTCTAACTTCTGGACGTTTGCCAAGATGTCTTGTTTTTCCTGCTTTACCTAATTTAATGTTTTCATATTCTGCATTTCCTACAGTTCCTATTGTTGCTCTGCAGTTTAGCATTATTAATCTCATTTCTCCTGAAGGTAATCTTAAATTTGCAAATTTTCCTTCTTTAGCCATAAGTTGAGCTTCTTGTCCAGCAGCTCTTACTAATTTTCCACCTTGACCTGGATTAATTTCTATGTTGTGTACCATTGTACCAACTGGAATATTTTCTAATTTTAAGCAGTTTCCTGGTTTAATATCTGCATTAACACCAGACATTACTTTGTCACCATCTTTTAATCCGATAGGTGCTAGTATGTAGCTTAATGTTCCATCTTCATATTTTATTAATGCTATGTTAGCACTTCTGTTTGGATCGTATTCGATTCCTATTACAGTTGCTTCCATATCTTCTTTTTGACGTTTAAAATCTATAATTCTATATTTTTGTCTGTTTCCTCCACCTTGGTGACGAACTGTTATTCTTCCATAACTATTTCTTCCTGCTTTTTCTTTCTTTACTGTTAATAAAGATTTTTCAGGAGTCTTTTTTGTTATTTC
>CAKOVP010000034.1 GCA_934122035.1 uncultured Clostridia bacterium
AGAAATACAACAATACCAACAAAGAAATCACAAATATTCTCAACAGCAGCAGATGGTCAAACATCAGTTGAAGTACATGTATTACAAGGTGAACGTGACATGGCTGCATATAACAAAACATTAGGAAGATTCCAATTAACAGGAATTCCAGCAGCACCAAGAGGAGTTCCACAAATTGAAGTTACATTTGATATAGATGCAAATGGTATAGTTCACGTATCTGCAAAAGATATGGCAACAGGAAATGAACAAAAAGTTTCTATTACAGCTTCAACAAACTTAACAGATGAAGATATAGACAGAGCTGTTAAAGATGCAGAAGCACATGCTGCAGAAGATAAAAAGAAGAAAGAAGAAATAGAAGCTAGAAACGAAGCTGAAAGCTTAGCTTATAACTGCCAAAAAACAATAGATGAATTAGGAGACAAAATAAGCGGAGAAGAAAAAGCAAAGGCAACAGCAGAAATAGACAATGTAAAGAAAGCATTAGAAGGTTCTGATGTAGATAAAATAAAAGAAGCAACAGAAAAATTAAAACAAGTATTCTACTCAATGTCAGAAAAACTATATGCACAAGCAAATCCAAATGCTGCAAATGGAGCAAACCCAGGAGCAGACGCTGGAACACAAACAGATGCAAACGGAAATGTATACAATGCAGATTACAAAGTAGAAGACGACAAAAAAGACGAAAATAAATAACAAAAAATCGCCCAATAGGGACGCCCCTTTTTGGGCGATTTTAAAGTAAATAATAAAATTTTCGATTTAAAGAAAATTATAAAAAACAGAGTAAAATTTGTTATAAAAAATAAAAGAAAGGAATATCAATTTTATAAAATTGATTATACAAAAGTATGGCTGAAAAAGAAGATTATTATAAGGTTTTAGGAGTTGAAAAAACTGCAACAGACGAAGAACTAAAAAAAGCATATAGACGTATGGCAAAAAAATATCACCCTGATGCAAACCCAGACAATAAAGAAGCTGCAGAAGCAAAGTTCAAGCAAATAAATGAAGCATATGAAGTCTTATCTAATCCTCAAAAAAGAAAAATGTACGACCAATTTGGAACAGCAGACCCAAGCCAAGGCTTTGGTGGAGCTGGTGGACCTTTTGGAGGTGGAAGCTACACATATACAACATCTGGTTTTGATGGTTTTAGTGATATATTTGGAGACTTAGGAGATTTATTTGGCTTTGGTTCTGGAAGAGGTTCTAGTAGACAAACTAATGGACCTGCTAAAGGTGCAGACTTAAGATATAGTATAGACTTAACCTTCGAAGAAGCATATACAGGTGTAAGTAAAGAAATAAATATTACAAGAAATGAAAAATGTCCTACTTGTTCTGGAACTGGTGCAAAAGCTGGTACAAAACCAGAAACTTGCTCTGTTTGTGGAGGCAAAGGTACAGTAACTAAAATGCAAACAACATTACTTGGTCAAATGAGAGTTCAAACAACTTGTAGCAATTGTAATGGAACAGGAAAAGTAATAAAAGAACCTTGTACTACTTGCTATGGAAAAGGAACTGTTAGAAAACAAGCAAAAATAAATGTTAAAATTCCAGCAGGTATAGACAATGACCAAACAGTAGTATTAAGAGGCGAAGGCGAACCAGGTAAAAATGGAGGTCCTAATGGAGACATATATATAACTGTTAGACTAAAAAGAAACAGTATATTTACAAGACAAGGTGATAATGTATATTGCGATATACCAATAACATTTACACAGGCAACATTGGGCGCAGACTTAGAAATTCCATTAATAGACGGAACAAAAACAAGTTATAGAATTCCAGATGGAACGCAAACTGGAACAAAATTTACAATTAGAGATAAAGGATTTCCTAATATAAATTCTGGAAATAAAGGGAACCTAATATTTACTGTTCAAGTACAAGTTCCAAAGAGACTATCTAAAGAACAAAGAGAATTATTAGTAGAACTTGCTAAAACAATGAATGAGCAACCACCTGTAAAAAAACGTGGAATATTTGGATAAAATATTAAAATTGACAAATAAAAGTTAAATGCAATTCTACAAAGTAAATGAAATTATTATATAAAAAATTATTGAATAATACAAAAAAATTAATATCTATGACTATGGAAATAAAAACTTATGGTGCTATACTATAAGTTTTTTTGCTATCATTTTGAATTAAAAATAAGATTAGAGAAAGCTGGAAAATCAAATATAATATTTGGAAGATTAGCTAACTAAAATGCAAAATATTTTTTTATAAAGGTTTTTATGAGTTACAACTTTACATAATTGGAATAATATGGTATAATTGCCTTTGAGTTTTATTACTTGTTTAAAAAAGCTGGTTAGTGGTAAGTAAGTTGGAAACCTTTTAGCACACTTAAGGGAGGACTTAAGCATGGAATTCATTGTTGCTAACATCTGGATTATTATGGTTGTTATTGTTGTGATTGTCGCCATCATCTTTCTTGCATCCATCTATAAGGTTGCAAGCATTGATAAAGCGTTAATTATCACTGGCGGAAAGGAACCCGTCATAAAGGTATCGGGAGGTGCCTTTGTGATTCCAATTTTTCGAAAGGCGGACTACTTTGACCTTTGCATGATGACAGTAACTGCCGACAAAGACGAAATCAAAACGGCGACGGCAGTGCCTATTGTTGCAGATTGGACTGCACAGATCCGACCTTGTGTATCGGATCCGGAAAAACTTCGGACAGCGATTGTTTCTTTTAAGGAACGTGGTAATGATGGTATTATTTCTGACGTTAAATTGACGCTTATGGGTGCAGTTCGTGATGTTGTAGCATCCATGACTCCTGAACAGCTCCTTACGGATAAGGAAGCATTTAAGCAGATGGTTCAAAAAAGTGTTGCTGACGAAATGGATAACATGGGTTTAGAGCTGGTGTCGTTGAATATTCAGGATATTTGTGATAACAACCAATATTACGACAACATCGCGGCCCTTGATTCTGCTGAGAAGGCAAAAGCTGCACAGATTAAGCATGCTGAAGTTGACCAAATTACGCGAGAAAAAACTGCTGAGGCTGGAAAAACAGCAGAGATTGCTGAGGCTAGAGCTCGCCAAGAGGCAAGTATTGCCAGAATGGATGCTGAACTTGCTGAAAAGGAAAAGCGTAAGGAGACGGACATGAGGCTTGCAGAATTCAGAACAGCAACGGAGACTGCAAATGCCAACGCAGATGTTGCAGGTGAGCTGCAAAAGACTATCCGTATGCGCGAAGTTGAGGAACAAAGAGGTGCTGTCGCAGTCATGAAGGCTGAACAGGAAAACCTTGCTGCTCAAAAACAGCGTGAAGTCATTGTTACTCGAGCACAAGCCGAAAAAGAGAGAAAACGCGTTGAAGCGGAAGCTGAGGCCGAAGTGCAGAAGACTCAAGCAGAAGCAAAAGTTAAGGTTGCAGAGAGCAATGCTCAGGCAATTAAGCTTCAGGCTGAGGCAGAGGCGCAAAAAACCAAAACCGAAGGTTTGGCAAGTGCAGAAGTTGCAAAGGCAAAGGCTATGGCCGAGGCTGAAGGCAAGAAAGCAGCAATGCTTGCAGATGCTGAAGGTGTGAAGGCACAAAAATTGGCTGAAGCTGAAGGTATCAAGGCTCAAAAGCTTGCTGAAGCAGAAGGCGAAAAAGCTATTGCTGATGCACGTGCTTCCAGTGGCAAGGTGAACTTCGAGATTGAGAAACTTAAGATTGAGGCGGAAGCCCGCATCAAGATTGCCACTGCTACGGCACAAATCATGGCAGATGTTGGCCAGAATGCGGAGTTTGTTCATATCGGTGGAGAGAGCATTCCTATGGGAAGCGGTTCGAGCAAAACTGGCAACATTTTGCTCGACACCCTTAGCCAGATTCCAATGCTCATGAAGAGTGTTAACGTCCAGAACGAGGCTTTAAATGGAAAGCCTGTTACTGATGAAATCAGAGAACTTTCCAAAGCGGTACTGTCTGGCGTGAACAACCTAAAAAAGAAATGCGATATGGATTCTGGTAAAGAAGGCGAAATAGCCAATGGGCTGGAGGCTGATGGTGAAGGTGAAATGACCAACAAGCTTGATTCTGAAGATACAGAAGGAATGGCAAAAAAGTCTAAGCCAGACGATGCAGAAGAAAAGACCAACGAGTTGGAAACTGATGGCTAAAATTGCAAATCAATGTTCAAAAGCAGAGAAGGAGACTACAATGCAAGAGAAACGGCTTGATTTTGCAAGGAAGGTTTTTGCACATAATATGAAGTGCAAAGGTCATGAAGCAAAACTTGATGCAGAAAAAATCAGAAAGACAAACACCCAAATAAGAGAAATTGAATGTGAACGCTGGAGGTATAAAATGAAGTAAAATTTTAAATTAATAAAACTCTTCATATTAGACCAATTAAAAACCACAAACAAAGCTTTTTGGAGGATGCCTACTAATAAGGCGTCCTCTTTTTTGTTAAAAACTTATAATAAAAATTTACTGAAAAATTTTCAGATTTGTTTTCAAAAATTATGCCAAATGACTATATTTTAATTTAGTTGCTTGACCGTCCGCGAATATGTCTTTCAGCTTTATTTTCATCTAAAACAAGCCTTACTTCTGAGGCAAGAGCAGGATTTATTCTTAATAACCTTTCACTTACATCCTTATGTACGGTTGATTTAGAAATCCCATATTTTTTAGCAGCACCTCTTACTGTATCTTTAGAATCTATAATGTAATGAGCCAAGAGTATGGCTCTTTCTTCAATTGAAAAACCTATCATTTTTTGTAAAACCCCCATAGCATTTTTGTTTAATACTATTCAGAAAAATAAATTAATAGAACATTATTTTGCAAAAATAATGAATAAGACACATTCTACAAAATTCGACATATAATGTAATAGGTGAAAAATTATGAGGTTAAAAAAAGGAGACATAGTTGGAAGAATATCATATGGAAAAGACATAGCTTTTGTAATAGCAAATTTAATTCAGAATGGAAATTCTCAAATAGCAATATTAAAGGGGTTAGTTTTAAGAATCGAAGCAGATAGTCCAATAGAAGATTTAGAATTAATTGAAAATGATAAAATTTTTAAACAATTAAGTGATTTGAATAAAAGATTAGAAGTTAATCCTAACAGCCTTATGATAGATGGAAAATTAAATAAAAGAGCAAGGAAAAACTACGGCAGAATATTACATTTAGATGGTGATAGAAAGTACAGCGAAAAATCATTAAGATTTTATAAAAATATGGGACTCAATGTTGTTGTAAAGAATATTCCAGAAAATAGACAACCACAACAAATAGAATACTTGCTTAGTAAATATGATCCAGACATATTAGTAGTAACTGGACATGATGGCATGATAAAAAAAGGACATAATTTTAATGATATTTATAATTATAGAAATTCAAAGTATTTTGTAGAAACAGTAATAAGGGCAAGAAGATGGGAAAGAGAACGTGATAATATTGCTATTTTTGCAGGAGCTTGCCAGAGTTATTATGAAGCTTTAATTGATGCAGGAGCCAATTTTGCATCTTCTCCAGCAAGAATCTTAATAGATTTTAAAGATCCACTTATTGTAGCAGAACAGCTTGCAAAAACAGAATCAAACAAATATGTAACAATAGATCAAATAAAATTAAAATTAAGAGACGGAGAAAGAGGCGTAAATGGTATTGGAACTTATGGAAAAATGGAATGGCTATCTTGAAATTTGCTTCCTATTATGATAGTATGTTATTCATAATAAGTGAAAGGAATACTAATAATGGAGAATGAAAAAATAAAAAAACAAGGTAGCTATTTTACTGGAATACTTGGAGCTATAATAGGAGGCTCAATTGCAACAATTCCGTGGGTATTAGCATATGTATATGGAAATGTAATGCTATCTTTATTAGCTGTGCTTATTGCAGCAGGAGAACTATTTGGATATAAAACATTTAAAGGAAAAATGGACAAGAAGGTTCCAATAATAATAATAATTTTAGCTATTTTAATAGTAACTATTGTTACTCTTTTAGTAATACCAGCAATGCTAATTGCAAAGGAAAACTTGACTGTTAATATAAACTCTTTAAAAAATGTATACGCATATAATCAATTTTCTTCTGCAATAATTAGAGATTACATTATATCTGTAATATTTACAATATTGGGAGCTAGTGTAATAACAGGAAAAATAAGAAAAGACATATTAAACAATCAAGAAAATGGAGAAAAATTAGACGAAGTTGAATTAAATAAGAAAATAAAGCAAGATGCAATTGACTTAATAAAACCTATATTTGAAAAATATAATGCACTGGACGAAACAAATACTTTAACAAAAGAAGAAGTATTTGCCGAAATAGAAAATGAGAATAAAAAAGTTTATTTTTCAGAGTTAAAAGGTCTTGGAATACTAAAAAATAGTAAAGGTAAATATTATTATGATGTAAGTAGTGAAAGCAATATAAAAATAAAGCAATCTAAAGGAAAAATAGCAATAATAGCTATGTGTGTAATATTTGCAATAGTAATTGCAAGTATGGTTTACGCAATTATGAACACTACACAATCTACAGTAAAAATTTGGAATGATGATGTAAGCTATGAAATTTCGAGCAGATGGCAAACGCTAGAAGAGTACACTAGTCAAAAAGGATGGTCTTACTATCAATATGTAAGTGGACTCCCTACAGTATCAGAGAATACAGAGAAAACTAATACTGTTGACTATACAAAATATCCTGCAACTTTAAATATAGCTTATGATACAGAAACAACAGAAGATTCTATTAAATCTGTAGATGAACTAAAAGAAACCTTAGAAACATATATAACAGAACAATTAATGCCAGAAGAATATTTTGTAAATGTTATAACAACTGGAAAAGGCTATAAAGCAGTAGAAGCACAATTGCATTATACAAGCAATCCAGAAGAAATTGACTGTATATATTACATATTTAATGATGGAAAAATAGGTTATATAACTGCTTCAACATTTAATATGGATGATGAAGATGACCTAAAACTACAGATAAAGAATATTGTAGATACATTCGATTGGACAAAATAATAATAAAAGGCTCTAGGAAAGGAGCAAAATGCCAATAGATTTAATAAATATTGTAAAATCTGTTTCAAAAGAATTAAATTTCAATGTGACAGATTTTGCAAATGAATTAGAAAGTAGGCTAAAAAATATGAGTAAAGAAAAATATACTGTTGACAGATTTGAAGGAGAATTTGCCGTTTGTGAGAATAGAGAAACAAAGCAAATTAAGAATATAAAAAAAGAAGAATTACCAGAAAATACAGTAGAAGGAACAATAATAGAATTAGAAGATGGAAAAATTACAGTAGACGAAAAAGAGACAAAACAGGTAGCCGAAAGAATAAAGAAAAAAATGGATGATTTGTGGAACAACTAAAGCAAAGAGGAGAGATGTACTATGAAAAAGAAATCTAATAAAAATAATAAGCTGATTTATAGTATAGCAGCAATATTAGGAATTGTAGTAGTATTATTATTTGGAGATCATTTTACAACAGAAAATATAGAAAATATGTTTAGCAATGTTGTAGAAAATCAATTAGCACAAAATTATGAGTCAAATGAGAATACTACAGTAGTCGAAGGGCAAAACGTAGTAGTGCATTTCTTTGATGTAGGGCAGGCAGATTCAATACTAGTTCAAAGTGAAGAAAAAACTATGCTAATAGATGCTGGTACAAATAATATGGGAAAAACAGTTGTGAAATATTTGCAAGATTTAAACATATCTAAAATAGATTATTTGGTTGGAACACATCCACATGAAGATCATATAGGTGGACTAGATGATGTTATAAACAACTTTGAAATAGGAACAATATACATGCCAAAGGTACAAACAAATACAAAAACATTTGAGGATGTATTGGATGCAATTAGCAATAAAAATTTGAAAATAACGTCTCCTGAAGTAGGATTTAAATTTAATGTAGGAAATGCCCAATGTGAGATAATGAGCATAGGAAGAGGAACTGCGGAAGAAAAGAGCAACTTAAATTTATCTTCAATAGTAATAAGGATGACATATGGAGAACAAAGCTTTTTATTTACAGGAGATGCAGAAAAGCAAAATGAAGAAGCAAGACAGTGGCCTCAAACAACAGTGTTAAAAGTAGGACATCATGGTTCAGACACAAGTTCATCACAAGAATTTTTAAATGAGGTAAAACCACAAATTGCTATAATAAGTGTTGGAAAAGGTAACACCTATGGTCATCCAAAGCAAACAACAATAGATAAATTACAGAAAATAAATGCAAGAATTTATAGAACAGATGAAAGTGGAACGATAACAATAACTTGTGATGGAAAAAACGATATAGTAACAACACAAAAATAGAAAAAAATCTAGACAATAATAAAAAAATGTGTTATATTATGAGGGTAGCAAAACTACCCTAAAATAATGCAGGTGTGGCGGAATTGGCAGACGCACAGGACTCAAAATCCTGCGGAGTAATATCCGTGTGGGTTCGACCCCCACCACCTGCACCAAAATAAAAAAGCGAGACTTAAAATTCTTGCTTTTTTACGTTTTAGCTAGAGAATTAAATGGGGGAGAAAAGGGCGTAAAGGCAAATGTCCAGTGGACATTTGACAGCCCGCGGGTAGACTCCCACCACCTGCACCAAAATAAAAAGCGAGACTTAAAATTCTTGCTTTTTTACGTTTTAGCTAGAGAATTAAATGGGGGGAGAAAAGGGCGTAAAGGCAAATGTCCAGTGGACATTTGACAGCCCGCGGGTAGACTCACACCACCTGCACCAAAATAAAAAAGCGAGACTTAAAATTCTTGCTTTTTTTTTGTTAAAAAGTCTTTGATTTATATATTGTTTATGATATTATTAAATAGTAAAAGTAAAAATATTATAAATATTTTAGGAGGAAGGTATGAAAAACAAAAGAAACATCATATTAATAAGCATAATAATTGCAGTTATAATACTTGTATTAGTTGCAATATTAGTGCTTACGATGGACAACAAACCAAAAGAAAACTTATTAAACTTTGAAAACACGGAGATAATAGAAAACAAAACTGTAGAAGAGAATGTTGAAATTATACCAGAAGAGGTTGACAATGAAGTTTTAGGTAAAATTTCACAAACAGGAGAAATATCATCTGTAAGAGCAATTTATACAGATAAAAACGGACAACAGGCTGTAATACCAGCAGGATTTGCTGTAATAAATGATTCGCCAACTATAGAAGATGGTTTAATTATTTCGGATAATAAAGATGATGATATGAATAACTCTAAGCAGGGAAACCAATTTGTATGGATTCCAGTAGAAAATCCAGTTTTAGATGTTAGTAAATTAACAACTGAAACTAGTATCAATGAGGCAATACAAACAAGTGTAGATAATAAGAGATACCCAATGGCAATAAGACTTTCAGATGGAAATTATGCGTCTGTTTTATACAGATTCGAGGCTATAAGAGAGAATACAGTAATAAAAGTAATTCCATATACATATGAAACTAGTACAATAGAAAAAGAACCAAAAAATTTAGATGCCACATTAGACAACAAACAAAATATAAAAGATTGGACTAGTGAAAGCTATCAATTAGAATTTAATGAGATTGTAAAGAAAGTAAAAAAGGACAAAGGATTTTGGATTGGTAGATTCGAAATGAGCCAAAACAATGGAAATGTACAAAGTAAAACAATGCAAATGCCATTATCTGGAATAAGCTGGTATGATTTATATAGTCAAGCAAAAACATTTAAAGTATCAACAACTTCTGGACATATGATTTGGGGATGCCAATGGGATCAAATTATGTTATGGATTAAAGATATAAGAAATGGCTATAGCAACAATAATTTTGCCATATTAGATAGCACTGGATTAGGAAATTATTTAGACACTAAATTAGTTGATGAGAGTGGAAAAGTAATAAAGAGAGAGGGACAGTCTGTTAGATATAGAACAGGAGAAACAACAGGAATAACAATAAAAAATATATATGATTTAGCAGGTAATATTTTTGAATGGACAATGGAAGCTAATTACACATCTTTGAGAACTGCAAGAGGTGGATATTGTGCTTATAATGGCTCTACATATACATTGTCATCAAGATTTGGATTTAAACCAGACTATAATGGTGAGCAAATAGGCAATATTGGAACAAGATTAACCATATATTAAGTTTATAATTGCCAAATAAAAAATTATAAAAAATATAAAGCTACAAGATTACAAAAAATTGCTTAAAAATATTGTGTTTTTAGGCAAAGTGTGGTATTATAGAATATGTCAAATAAATACCTTATACTTGGCTTTAGGAAAACACACCACTAAACCTAGGTTTAAGGCAAATAAAAAATTAGGAGGTGTCACAATGACAAAGGAAAGAAAACAAGAAATTATTGCAACTTATAGAAGAGACGAAAAGGATACTGGTTCTCCAGAAGTTCAAATAGCTCTTTTAACAGAAAGAATCAACAATCTAACAGAACACTTAAAAACTCATAAAAAAGATAATCACTCAAGAAGAGGATTATTACAAATGGTTGGAGCTAGAAGAAGTTTATTAAACTACCTAGCTAAAGAAGATGTTCAAAGATATAGAGACATTGTTGAAAAATTAGGATTAAGAAAATAATTTTAGCAAGGGGCGTTTTACAAAAGTTAAAGCGCCCAATTTTTACAAATACGAAAGAAAAAATTTTGTTATTTTGTCGAAAAAAAGAGCAAAATAATAAAAAGAAATATAAAATAATAGAAAATTCATTTTAAAGTCACATTAAAGTTGTATAACTATACTTGTAAAATTAGAGGTAGCTTGTATAAAATGCTATAATTGTAACATTTTATAGAGGTTACAATCTAAGTACAAGTATTGCTTATAAATAAATTAAAAGGAGAGATATTATGTACAGAAAATTTGAAACAGAGTTAGCTGGAAGAAAGCTAACAGTTGAAACAGGAAGAGTTGCAGAACTTGCAAATGGTGATGCAATAATTCACTATGGAGACACAGTTGTAATGGTAAACGTTACAGCATCTAAAGAGCCAAGAGAAGGAATAGATTTCTTCCCACTATCAGTTGATTACGAAGAGAAACTATATGCAGTTGGAAAAATTCCAGGAAGTTTCCAAAAAAGAGAAGGAAAGCCAGCAGACAAGGCTATTTTAACATCAAGAGCTATAGATAGACCTATTAGACCTTTATTCCCAAAGGATTTTAGAAATGATGTATGTGTTGTTGCAACAGTTTTATCTGTTGAACAAGATAACAGCCCAGAAGTTTGTGCTATGATTGGTGCTTCAGTTGCAATTTCAATTTCTGATATTCCATTTGGTGGACCAACAGCAGCTGTAAATGTTGGATATGTTGATGGACAAATTGTTATAAATCCAACAGTTGCTCAAAGAGAACATAGCAGATTAAAATTAACTGTTGCTGGAACTATGGAAAAGGTTACAATGATTGAAGCAGGAGCAGATGAAATACCAAACGACACAATGCTAGATTGTATAAAAGCCGGACATGAAGAAATTAAAAAGCTTTGCAAATTCATAGAAGGAATAAAAGAAGAAGTTGGAAAGCCAAAATTTGAATATGTTTCTTTTGCAACAGACAAAGACGTATATGCTGAAATTAAAGAAAACTTCAAAGAGAGAATGTATCAAGATGTACAAGCAGTGGATAAAGAAGTTAGAGATGCTAATATGGATAAAATAGCAGAAGATATCCAAGCATATTTTGTTGAAAAATATGGAGAAGAAGAAACAGAAGCAAAGAGCACAGAAATTGCAAACAGTATACACGACTTAGAAAAAGAATGTGTAAGAGAGATGATCTTCAAAGAGCACAAACGTCCAGATGGAAGAAGAATAGATGAAATAAGACCACTATCTTGTGAAGTTGGAGTATTACCAAGAGTACACGGAAGTGCAATATTTACAAGAGGTCAAAC
>CAKOVP010000035.1 GCA_934122035.1 uncultured Clostridia bacterium
TTACCAAAGGATTTCTTGGATAAAATCCTATATGGTACAGGAGATGAAGTAATTGATTTTGAATACACATCTGCTGCTGGAACCAGAAAATATTCTACTCCATTTGAGGGTGTAATTCCAACCCTTGAAAGACGTCACAACGAGACTAAATCTAATGGTATGAGAAGTTTCTACGAGATGTATATGAGTGAATCTCCTTGCCTTGCATGCCATGGAGCACGTTTAAGAAAAGAAAGTTTATCTGTAAAAATTGGAGATTTAAACATAAAAGAACTTACAGATATGTCAATAGATAAAATAAAAGAATATATAAATAACATAGAGCTTACACCAACCCAAGCAATGATTGCAGAACAGATTTTACAAGAGTTAAATAAGCGTTTACTATTTTTAATAGATGTTGGACTTGATTATTTAACACTTTCGAGACCAGCTGGTTCTTTATCTGGTGGTGAGGCACAACGTATTAGACTTGCAACTCAAATTGGTGCAGGACTTACAGGAGTTCTATATATTCTTGATGAGCCAAGCATTGGACTTCACCAAAGAGATAATGATAAGCTAATTGCTACATTGAAGAAACTAAGAGATTTAGGAAACTCTGTTATAGTTGTAGAGCATGATGAAGATACGATGTATGCTGCTGATCAGATTATAGATATTGGACCAGGTGCTGGAGTACATGGCGGAAATGTAATGGCACAAGGAACTGCAGAAGAAGTAAAAAATACACCAGGTTCTATAACAGGTGATTATTTGAGTGGAAGAAAACAAATAGTAGTTCCAAAGAAAAGAAGAAAGTCTAATGGAAAATCTATAGAAGTAGTTGGAGCAACAGAACACAATTTAAAAAATATAACAGTAAAATTTCCATTAGGACAATTTATATGTGTAACAGGTGTTTCTGGTTCAGGAAAATCAACACTTGTAAATGAAATTTTATATAAGACGATTGCAAGAGACTTAAATGGTTCTAACGAAAAACCAGGAAAATGCAAGCAAGTAAAAGGACTCCATAATATAGATAAAATTGTAAACATAGACCAGTCGCCAATAGGAAGAACTCCTCGTTCAAATCCAGCAACATATACTGGTGTGTTTGATATGATAAGAGATTTATTTGCAGGCACAAACGAAGCAAAAATGAGAGGATATGACAAGGGAAGATTTAGCTTCAATGTTCCAGGTGGAAGATGTGAAGCTTGCTCTGGAGATGGAGTTTTAAAAATAGAAATGCATTTCTTATCTGATATTTATGTTCCTTGTGAAGTCTGCAAAGGAAAACGTTATAACAAAGAAACATTGGAAGTAAAATATAAAGGAAAATCAATATCAGATGTTCTAGATATGACTGTTGAAGAAGCATTAGAATTCTTCGATAAAATACCAAGAATAAAATCAAAGATTCAAACATTGTATGATGTTGGATTAGGTTACATTAAGCTAGGACAACCTTCAACAACGCTATCTGGTGGCGAGGCTCAACGTGTGAAATTGGCAACAGAGCTTTCTAAGAAAGCAACAGGAAAAACCTTGTATATCTTAGATGAACCAACAACAGGCTTGCATATTGCAGATGTTCATAGATTAGTAGATATTTTACAAAGACTCGTAGATACAGGAAATACAATAATTGTAATAGAACATAATCTAGACTTAATAAAAACTTGCGACCACATAATAGACTTAGGACCAGAAGGCGGAGATAAAGGTGGACAAGTAATAGCAGTTGGAACACCAGAACATATTGTAAAAAATGAAAATAGTTATACAGGAAAATTCTTAGCTAAATACCTTAATAAGATATAATTTGAAGACAAAGAAATATTGTACTAAGAAAAATTTTTAATCAAGAAAACAATAAAAACTCTAAAATTTAGAAGGATAGTAACCAAAATAAAGGTAATCCTTCTAAAATTTTCTTAAGTAAATCAATAAGATGCTGTATATTGACATATCTAACTAAAATACATATAATTACTGTGTAGATTAGAATAAAGAAAAATATCTACAACGAAATTTTTATCTTTTGAAAGGAACAAAACAAAAAATGAAAAATAATATAACAATAGGAATAGAAGGATTAGTTGGAGCTGGAAAAACATCAATTTGTAGAGAACTTTTAGACTTAATTCCAAATAGTATAACATTACATGGTGGGAACTTATATAGAGGAATTGTATATGCACTTGCAACATCTGGAATAGATTTAAAAAATGTAATGCATAATAAAGAGGCAATGCAGCATTTAGACATTAAGCAATTAATGGAAAAATTACAAGTTGAGCTAAAAATAGAAAATAGAGAAAGTGTTGTATATATTGCAGGTAAAAAAATAGATGAAGACAGTTTACAATCAGATGAAAATTCTATAGCTGTTTCTACTATTGCTAAAGATGCAGATAATGCAAAATTTTATGCTTTTGGAAAAATGCTAATAGATATGTATAAAAGTCAATTTAATTTAATAATATCTGGTAGAGATTTAATGAAAATTTATCCAGAACTTGACTATCATTTCTTTATAATAGCTGATTTAGATGCAAGAGTTGAAAGAAAAGCAAAACAATATACAGAATATGAAAAAGCAGATGTAGAAATAAAACATGTCTCAAAAGAAGAATTAAGAAAGCATATAGAAACTAGAGACAAAATGCAAGAAGAAGCGGGATTTTATAAAAGATATAGTATAACTCAAGATATAGATGTAACAGATTGCAAAAATGCAAGAGAATCAGCATTAAAAGTAATGGAAAAAATCGCCCAATAGGGACGTCCTTTTTTGGGCGAATGGCTTGGAAAGAAATTTGAGCTTGGTTATGTGCTTTAGCCAAGCAAGAAAGGAATAAAATTTTAGTATGGATTTTGTAAATAAGAAATTAGAAGAATTTAATAAGTTCTTAGATGGAAAAAGAATTGCTATTATTGGAATGGGAGTTAGTAATTTACCTCTATTAGACTATTTTTATGATAAAAATGCCAAAGTAACAGTTTTTAATAATAATGTATTATCAGATGAAATTATGGAGAAAATAAATAATTATAGATATGAAGTAGAAGTCGGATCAGATAATTTATCTAGACTTAACGGGTATGATATTATATTTAGGTCACCGAGTGCTCTTCCAACACTTCCAGAACTTCACAGAGAAGTTGAGAATGGAGCAGTTCTTACAACAGAAATAGAAATGGTTTTAAAGCTTGCTCCTTGTAAAGTAATTGGTGTTACAGGAACAGAAGGAAAAACAACAACTACTTCATTAATATATTCAATATGTAAAAAAGCAGGATATAACTGTTTCTTGGGAGGTAATATCGGAAAACCTATTTTTACAGAAATGAAAAATGTAAAACCTGATGATTTAATAATACTAGAGATGAGCAGCTTCCAGTTAATGGGCATGAAAGTAAGCCCAGACATTTCTGTAGTAACAAATATGTTCCCAGATCATTTGAATGTTCATAAATCATATGAAGAATATCAAGAAGCAAAGAAATCTATATTCTTAAATCAAGATGAAAATGGAATTGTTGTGTTAAACAAAGATAATGATATTGTTAAAAATTTTGAAAAAGACGCAAAGGGTAAAACAATATTTTTTAGTAGTACACAACAATTAAAAGATGGATATGTATATGATAGAAATGATGGAAAAATTAAACATTGTATAGATGGAAAATGCACAGATATAATGAATAAAAATGAAATTAAATTAAGAGGAGTACATAATTACGAAAATATTTGTGCTGCCATTGCTGCAACAGAATCATTGGCAGATACAAAAACTCAAGTAGAAGCAATAAAAGAATTTACTGGAGTAGAACACAGATTAGAATTTGTACGTGAATTAAATGGGGTAAAATATTATAACGATTCTATTGGAACAAGTCCAGCAAGCACGATAGCAGGATTAAATGCTTTTGATGAAAACATTGTACTTTTAGCAGGTGGCTCTGATAAAGGATTAGACTATAAAGAAATAGGTGAAACTATTGCAAAAAAAGTTGGTACTTTAATTTTATCAGGACCTACTTCTGCAAAAATAGAAGAAGCAACGCTTAATGCTTTAAAAGAACAAAATGAGCCAATGGATAAAATAGAAATAATCCATTCTAGTGGTATGGAGGAATCTGTACAAATTGCTAATAAAAAAGCAAGAAGCGGAGACATAGTGTTACTATCTCCTGCAAGTGCAAGTTTTGATGCTTTTAAAAATTTTGTAGAAAGAGGATTGAAATTTAAAGAACTAGTGAATAAGTTATAGATTATAATTTTTATAGCGAATATTAATAACAAACAATATAATCAAAAAATACTTTTTAGACTATTCGAAATTAAAAAATTATCACATAGCTATTTAAGTTTATCTTACAAAGTATATTTTTGATATAGAAGATATAGAAGCAAAAACATAAAAAATTAATTGTAACAAAATAAGACCTTTCTCATATACTTATAGTGTATGAGGAGGTTTTTTATATGTATAGTAATTATGATGAATATATGAGAGCCATTATTGGAGAGCCAATTCAAAGAATGAATCCTAATTTATATGTAGATAATAATGTTAATAGAGCTATGTATAATCACACACAAAATTTTAATTTGCCAGAACCCAATATGGAAACAATAGATTTATATCCAGATATATTTTTAAAACTAAATCCAATTGTTATAAATAGATGTAAAAATATTGGAACAACAAAAATAAGTAAGGAAGTTGTATTACAATTAACAGAAGAAATTTATATGAGTTTAGATGAACAAACAAGGAATAATAAGCAACAAAATAATTTTTTAAGAGATATAATTAGACTTCTAATATTAAATCAGCTATTGCAAAACCGAACACAAGTTCTTAATAGAAATTATCATAACCAATATTTAAAATTCTAAAAAATGAATTGCAAACAAAGATTTGTATTATAAAAATGAATACATATGATTTTAACTGCACATAATAATAAAGTAAAATTTGAAAGGCAAAATGAGGCTTTAAGCTTAAATTTATGCCGAGAAAGGAATGTAAAAAATGAAAGTTAAAGATTGTATGTGCAATAACGTTAATTTTGTAAAGCCAGATACTACAGTGCAAGACTGTGCAAAAATGATGTGTGAGTGTCATATAGGATGTACTCCTGTTTGTAATGACCAAAAACAATTAGTAGGAATTGTAACAGATAGGGACATTTTATTAAGAGCAGTTGCTTGCGATAAGGATACTTGTAAGACAAAAGTAAGCGATATAATGACTTCTCACACATATTCTTGTGATTGTAATAGCGATGTTAAAGAAGCGGAAAAAATAATGGCGGATAAGCAAGTAAGAAGAATCCCAGTTGTAGAAAATAATAAAGTAGTGGGAATATTAACATTAGGAGACTTAGCAGCAAATGAGTCTGTAGATGAAGCCGATTTATGTGATACTATAGAATGCATTTGCGGTACAAATAATCAAAATGCACAATAATATAGTATAAAATGGCAAAATATTCATACAATAATTATAAGGAGTAAAATATTATATGGTTATTGATATGAATTATTGGACAAAGGTATTAAGAAAAATATTAATTTTTATAATAAGTTTATTAGGCATATATTTAAGCTTTAAATTAGCTTGCTTTTATATGCCTTTTTTAGTTGCGTTTGTAATATCATTAATGTTAGAACCAGTAATACGATTTATGATGCGTAAATTCAAGTTTAAGAGAAAAACAAGTAGTATAATTGTGCTAGTTATAGTAATAGGCCTAATACTAGGATTAATTATATGGGGAATTGCAACTATTATTTCAGAGGGATCTAACTTACTAGAAAACTTAGGAACGTATTTTACAAATGCAAGTAATTTGATAAATAAATTTGTAAATAGCCAAACACTCAAAAAGATAAATGTACCAGAAAGTGTATCAAATATGATATTAAATTCCAGCAAAGAATTGCTAAGTGCAGTAACTGTATGGATAAATTCTTTTGTAAAATCATTAATAGAAGGTTTAACGTCTATTCCGAGTATAGGAATATATATTGCTGTAACATTTTTATCTTTGTATTTTATATGCACAGACAAAGTGTATATGATAGACCAGCTAGAACATCATCTACCAGAGATATGGGTAAAGAAACTATACAAACATTTAAAAGAGATAGTAACAGTATTAGGTAAATACTTAAAGGCGGAAGCAACACTTATATCAATATCTTTTGTAATATCATTAATAGGATTATATATTTTTAAAATTGCAGGATTAAATGTAAAATACCCTCTACTTTATGCATTAGGAATAGGATTTGTAGATGCACTTCCTATATTTGGTTCTGGTACGATTATGATTCCTTGGGCAATAATATCTGCTTGTAATGGGGATTTAAAACTCGGAATAAGTATATTAGTACTTTGGATTATTATGTCTGTAGTAAGACAATTAATAGAGCCTAAAATAGTAGGCAGTCATATTGGAATTCATCCTATTTTTACATTAATTGCAATGTATACTGGATTTAAAATTTCTGGAGTTATAGGATTGTTTATAGGACCAATTGCTTTAATTATTTTGAAAAACATATATAGTAATATGCTAGATAAAGGGGTAATGAAGTCTATATTTTCAAGAGATTATTCATAAACTAAATGCTTTCTTCATAGTATGTATAAAAGACTATGCAAGGAGGCATTTATGTTTGTATTTAACCTAAAATTAAATGAAAAGAAAATATTTAAAATTATTTTGATTATTTTGTTTATAATTATTTTTATAATGTGTGGTATAGGAGCATACAAGCTTTTTACGAGTAATGAAAATACATCAGGTGATTTAGATAAAACTTTAAGACAAAAAGTAAATGTTATATCCACAGCAAATTATACTAGTGTTTTGAAGGCAGTTCACGAAGATATAAATACATATGTAGGAATGAAGATTAAATTTACAGGTTTTGTGTATAGATTATACGATTTTGATAATAGTCAATTTGTTCTAGCAAGACAAATGATTATATCTTCTGATATGCAGGCAGTTGTTGTTGGATTTTTGTGTCATTTAAACGAAGCGGATAAATATGAAAATGGTTCGTGGGTAGAAGTAGAAGGTACAATTACAAAAGGAGACTATCACGGGGAAATACCTGTAATAGAAATAACAAGTATAAAAGAGATAAAAACTCCAAGTGATGAATATGTGTATCCACCAGATAATACATACATTCCAACATCAGCAGCATTGTAAGTGTATACAAACAAGAATTTGCATTTAAAAGAAAAATATGGTATAATTAACATAATCTTATTAAAAAAAGGAAGGTTGGTTGTACTAATGAAAAATCGGGAAAAAATTGCGGCAATTCTTATTGCTATCGACATTGTACTGTTCATAGGAGCTGGTTATTATATTGGTGGAACTTTTATGGACTCTCTGAAAAATGTAAAACTTGAATGGTTGAAAAAACCTACTATGGTTACGGAGAGTTTCCAAGCGGAAGAAAGAGCTAATATCGATGTAGTTAGCAAAGACCCTGTAAAAGTTGAAGTTGCTTATGCAACAAAGGCGATTACTGGAGAAAAAGTAATGGAAGAACGGGCAGATACTTCGGATGAATTACCCAAAATGCAATATGGATATTCTGAAGAAGATATTGAACTTCTGAGGAAAACAACATATGCAGAAGCGGGAATTTGCTCTGAACAAGCACAAAGAGGAGTCGCAGCAACTATTTTAGCGAGAGCTAAAGAACAAAGCAAAACAATTTCTGAAGTTGTTTTCGCACGTGGACAGTTTAATTGTGCTATGGCAAATCAGATTTATCTTGTTACCAGCCAAGGCAATATTATCGTAACTGATGAAATGGCAAATAACGAGAAAACAGTGTCCGCAGTTACAGAAGCGTTACAATATGGTGCAGGTGATGAAATTACATCTGTAATCGGAGGAGAACCATTATTCTTCTATTCACCTAGTGTAGCTATTTCTGAAGCAGAAAGAAATAGTCGTGCCACAATTTCTGCTCAATGTGATGTAGATCAAATGCGGTTCTATAGAGTATGGAACTAAAAGAAGTCCTTAACTAAGGCGAACCTTCGCAAATACAAGCTGTAAACATAAAAAGTTTGCAACTTGTATTTTTTTCTTGAAGTCTAATACAAGATAAAACCACTAGACACAAAGCAAATAATAACATATTTTATATGATTATAATACATAATTAAAATAAAAAAGGATGTAGAAATTTGAATTAAACTAGACTATATTCTTTTTTACTTTTTTATATAAAATTACTTGCTAAATATAAAGTTTCGTAATATAATAGCACCATAAAACAGAATTAAATATAAAATGGCTTAATGTGAAAATAAGACATATTTATACAAAACACTAGGAAGGATGAATTTTAAATGGGACTATTTAAGACATATAGCGAAAAAGAAGTAAAAAGAGTAATGCCAATAATAAACCAAATAAATAGTTTAGAACCAGAAATGGAGAAACTAACAGATAGTGAACTTATTGCAAAAACTCCATACTTCAAGGAACAATTAAAAAATGGAAAAACTTTAGATGATATATTACCAGAGGCATTTGCAGTAGTAAGAGAAGCTTCAAAAAGAGTTTTAGGAATGCGTCATTTCGACGTGCAATTAATAGGTGGAATTATACTACACCAAGGAAGAATTGCAGAAATGAAAACTGGTGAAGGAAAAACACTTGTTGCAACACTTCCAGTTTACTTAAATGCACTTACAGGCGAAGGGGTTCACGTAATTACAGTAAATGACTACCTAGCCAAAAGAGATAGCGAGTGGATGGGAAATCTTTATAGATTTTTAGGACTTTCTGTAGGACTTGTTATTGCTGGTATGAATCCAAAACAAAAACAAGAAGCATATGCTTGTGATGTTACATATGGAACAAACAACGAATTTGGATTCGATTATTTAAGAGACAATATGGTTATTTATAAAAACCAATTGGTTCAAAGAAAACTAAAATATGCAATAATCGATGAAATAGATAGTATATTAATAGACGAGGCTCGTACACCACTTATAATATCTGGTAGAGGAGCAGAATCTTCTAACTTATACCAAAAAGCTGATCATTTTGTAAAAAAATTGGAAGCTAAAGAAGTAATAGAAGAGGACGATAAAGACTTCGAACAAGAAGAAGATAACGAAAAATATGACTACATTATAGACCTAAAAGCTAAAGCAGCTACATTAACACAAAAAGGTATTGCTAAAGCAGAAAAAGAATTTAACCTAGAAAACCTAAATGACCTAGAAAATTCAGAACTAGTTCACGCAATAAATCAAGCTCTTCACGCAAATGGAATAATGCAAAAAGATAAAGACTATATCGTAAAAGATGGTCAAGTCCTTATTGTAGATGAATTTACAGGAAGAATTATGTATGGTAGAAGATACAACAATGGATTACATCAAGCAATAGAAGCAAAAGAACACGTTAAAGTAAATGATGAATCTAAAACTTTAGCAACAATTACATTTCAAAATTACTTTAGAATGTATGAAAAACTATCTGGTATGACAGGTACTGCTATGACAGAAGAAGATGAATTCCAAGAAATTTATAAACTTGACGTTGTAGAAATACCAACAAACAAACCAATGGTTAGAAAAGACTATCCAGATATAATTTACAAAAATGAAAACGTTAAATTTAATGCTGTAATAGAAGATATAAAAGTATCACACGCAAAAGGACAACCGGTATTAATTGGTACAGTATCAATAGATAAATCTGAAAAATTAAGCAAAATGTTAGATAAAGCAGGAATACCTCACGAGGTATTAAATGCTAAATATCACGAAAAAGAAGCACAAATTATAGCTCAAGCTGGTAAATTTGGAGCAGTTACAATTGCAACAAATATGGCTGGTCGTGGTACAGATATTATGCTTGGTGGAAACAGCGAATATTTAGCAAAAGAAGAGATGAGAAAGCTAAAATATTCTGATGAAGAAATAGAAGATGCTGTTGCACATAACGAAACCGATAATAAAGCAATACTAGAAGCTAGAGCTAAATTTGCAGAATTAGAAAAGAAATATGATGAAAGAATAAAAGAAGAAAAACAAAAAGTAATTGATGCAGGTGGTCTAAAAATAATAGGAACTCAAAGACACGAATCAAGAAGAATAGATAATCAGCTTCGTGGACGTAGTGGACGTCAAGGAGATCCAGGAGAGTCTAGATTCTACATTGGATTAGATGATGACTTAATGAAGATATTTGGTGGAGACCTAATTACAAGAGTATACAACACTTTAGGTGCTGCAGAAGATATGCCAATAGAGTCAAGAGCCATTTCAAAAGCGGTTGAAAATGCTCAAAAGAAAGTTGAAGGAAGAAACTTTAGTATAAGAAAGAATGTTTTACAATATGATGATGTTATGAATGTTCAAAGAACAGTAATATATGCTCAAAGAAGAGATGTTTTAGATGGCAAAAATCTAAAAGAAAGCATTGTAAAAATGATAGACTCTGCAATAGAAATAGTTGTGGATTCACACATTGTTCCTGGTGAAGAAGTAAATAAAGAGGCTCTATTACAAGATATACAAACATCACTTGGAATTTCTGATGTAGCAAGTTTACTAGAAGGCAAATTTAATAGAAACAATTTAGTATCTGAACTACAAGAAAGAGCTCATCAAATTTATGAAGCAAAAGAACAAGAATTTGGAGAAGAAAATTTAAGAGAACTTGAAAGAGTTGTAATGCTTAAAGTTGTAGATCAAAAATGGATGGATCATATAGACAATATGGATGAGTTAAAGAAGGGAATTGGTCTACAAGGTTATGGCCAAAAAGATCCAGTAGTTCAATATCGTTTAGAAGGAACAGAAATGTTTGATGCTATGATAGAAGACATTAGAATGGATGTTGCAAAAATTCTATTAAATATTCGTAAAAAAGAAGGTCCAATAGAAAGAAAAGAAACAACAAGAGTAACAGGTGCTGGGCTAGAAGATACAGCAATTAACTTAGTTGATGGAAAAATATCAGAAAAAGAAGGCGGAATGAACAAGACGGTTGTAAACGAAGAACCAAAAATAGGCAGAAACGACCTATGTCCATGTGGAAGTGGAAAAAAGTATAAAAACTGTTGTGGTAAATAACCTCGCAAACCCTTATAAAATAAGGAATTGTTAAAAATAGAAAAAATGATAAATTT
>CAKOVP010000036.1 GCA_934122035.1 uncultured Clostridia bacterium
GTAATTTCTATTGTTTCATATAATTTTTCTGACATATATTCCTCCTTTGAATTTGCAATATTTTTATACCACAAATTACAATAAATGTCCTTAGACTGACAGGTCAGTTCAAATTTATTATTGGGGCAATTTTTGCATAAAAAAAAGAGATTCTGAATATAAAATTTCACTTTTCATAAAATTTTTTTCAGAAATCTCTTTTTATTTTCTAGAATTGTTTTTGTAGACTATCTATTTTTTTATACAATTATTTAATTAAATTTTTAAAAATTTAATTGATAATATATTGTTATATTTGCTCTAATCTCTTTATTGTGTCTTCTAGCATTTCTTTGTATTTTTGCATTTTTTCTTTCTCTTCTTGAACCTTAGCCTCTGGAGCCTTGTTTATAAATCCAGGATTTGAAAGCATTTTTGTACTTCTTGCAACCTCTGCTTCAAGTCTTGTTTTTTCGGCCTCTAGCTTTGCCTTTTCCTCAGCTAAATCAACTAATTCTTCTGACGGAATGAATGCTTTTATTCCGTCTGCAAGCAATGTTACAACATGTTTTGGTATGTTTGTTTCATCTTTTTCTATCTCAATCTTAGAAGCAAATCCAAGTTTTTCAAGCCATGATTTAGAATTTTCTATTAATGTCTTGTATTCTTCATCATCTATTACAAAAATCAATTCAGATTTCTTAGATGGATGAACATTCATGTTTGTTCTTGTATTTCTAATTTGAATTATTATTTTTTTGATTTCTTCTAGATGATATTCTTCTTTCTCAAACTCATATTCCTCGCAATATGTTGGCCAAGCAGAAATCATTATGCTTTCATCGTTTGTATATAGCTCATCATATATTTTTTCTGTTATGAATGGCATAATTGGGTGTAATAATTTTAATATGTCTCCCAATACCTTGTTTAGAACTTTTTGAGCTGTTATTCTTGATTCTACAGCTTTTTCATCTGTATTCTCTTTGTTGTATAGACGAGGTTTTACAATTTCAATATACCAATCGCAGAACTCATTCCATGTGAAATCGTATATTTTTTGAGCATATACTCCCATGTCGAAATTGTCTAAATTTGCAGTTGCTTCTTTAATTAAAGTATTTAATTTAGATAAAATCCATTTGTCTTCATATTCCAGTTTTGAAACGTCTATGTCCATTATTGATGATGATACATTTTTTTCTCCGTCCCCAGATTGTATTCCATTTATATTCATTAGAACGAATTTTGATGCGTTCCATAGTTTGTTTGCAAAGTTTGAAGCAGATTCTAGTTTTTCTGGCATGTATCTTATATCATTTCCTGGTGTTATTCCCATTATTAATGATAGACGTAATGCGTCTGTTCCATATTTGTCTATTATTTCTAGTGGATCTATTCCGTTTCCCAGACTCTTAGACATTTTTCTGCCTTGAGCATCTCTTACAATTCCATGTATTAATACGTCTTTAAATGGAACTTCTCCTGTGTGTTCTATTCCTGAGAACATCATTCTTATTACCCAGAATAATATTATGTCATATCCTGTTACTAATGTTGAAGTTGGATAGAAGTATTTGAAATCTTCTGTTTGTTCTGGCCAACCAAGTGTTGAGAATGGCCATAATGCAGAACTAAACCATGTATCTAATGTGTCTTCATCTTGATGCAAGTGTGTGCTTCCACATTTATCGCATTTTTCTGGCATTTCTTTTCCAACCATTATTTCACCGCAGTCATCACAGTAATATGCAGGTATTCTATGTCCCCACCATAACTGTCTTGATATACACCAGTCTTTGATGTTTTCTAACCAATTGAAATATGTTTTTTCAAATCTTTCTGGTATGAATCTTGTTTTTCCACTCTTTACGGCTTCTATTGCTGGTTTTGCAAGTGGTTCCATTTTTACAAACCATTGTTTTGAAATCATTGGCTCTATTGTTTGATGGCATCTATAGCATTTTCCTACATCATGTGTGTAGTCTTCTATTTTTATTAATGCACCGATTTCTTTTAATTTCTCTACTATACGTTTTCTTGCTTCATATATGTCTAATCCTGCAAATTCAGGAACTATGTCATTCATTATTCCATTTTCATCAAATACTTTTATCATTTCTAGATTATTATCTAGTCCTGCTTGATAATCGTTTACGTCATGTGCAGGAGTAAGCTTTACTGCACCTGTTCCGAACTCTGTCTCAACGAAATCTGCCGGAATTATTGGAATTTCTCTTCCCACTATTGGAAGCACAACTGTCTTTCCAATGTAAGCCTTATATCTTTCATCATTTGGATTTACTGCAACACCAGTATCTCCTAGCATTGTCTCTGGTCTTGTTGTAGCAACTATTAAATATTTTCCCTCTTCACCCTTTATTGGATATTTAATATGCCACAAATGTGTAGGCTCTTGCTCATATTCAACTTCTGAATCTGAAATTGATGTATGACAAGTTGGACACCAGTTTATCATTCTTTCGCCTCTGTATATTAGTCCTTTATTATACAAATTAATAAATACAGTTTGAACAGCATTAGAAAGCCCTTCGTCTAGAGTAAATCTTTCTCTTGACCAATCGCAAGAACTTCCAAGTTTTCTAATTTGCTTTGTAATTATTCCTCCGTACTCCTTTTTCCAATCCCAAGCTCTTTTTAAAAATTCTTCTCTGCCCAAGTCTTCCTTAGTAATTCCTTCTTCTTTTAATTTAGCAACAATCTTAGCCTCTGTTGCAATAGAAGCGTGGTCTGTTCCTGGAATCCAAAGAGCATTAAATCCAGCCATTCTCTTGTATCTAATTAATATATCTTGCAAAGTCTCATCTAAAGCATGTCCCATGTGTAATCTACCAGTAATGTTTGGTGGTGGAATTACTATTGTATATGGCTTTTTAGACTTGTCATTGCTAGGTTTAAAATAGCCTTTTTTCTCCCAATTCTCATAAATTTCATCTTCAAAATCTTTTGGATTAAATTTTCCTTCTAGTTCGTGTTTACTCATTTAGCATCTTCCCTTCTTTATATATTTAGATTTTTAAGTTATAGTAACATTTTTCATATAAAACAAAAACTCGCCACTTAACTTAAATTTAGTTAAGGGCGAGAATAATTCTCACGGTACCACCTTATTTGTATATTGTTTATAATTTAAACTCCAATATACATCTCATTTGTTTTGTAACGTAAACTACACGGATATATTTACTATTATTTCAATATATCAGCTCCCAAGCTACATTCAGTTTAACTTTCCATAAGAAGATCTCAGCAGTTTTTTCTTCTTTTCTCTGTATAGATGTTCCAAACTTACTCCTCTTGTTCCTCGCTTTTAATTATTATGTTACTATGATAACATATTTTATACAGAAAAATCAATAGAATTAGATAAATTCTATTGATTTTTTCCATATTCAGCCATTGTTGTTATTTTAATATAGTGTATTCAATTTACTATGGTTGGGTACATAGCCTTCTTTTTGTTTTCGCTTTATAATAGAAGTTTTGAGTTCTTCTTTAGGACTCATCACCTCTATATCTTAGAGCGTTTAATTTTAACTGTGTAAAATCATATTTTTATAATTAATTTTAGATATATACAATAATATAACAAATTTGTATTATTGTATATATTTTTATGTATTAAAATAATATTTTAATACCCTTTCACCGTATAATTCAATTAATTGGTGTTTTACATTTTCCCAGTTTCTTGTTCCTTTTGACCAGCTTTTTTCCAAGTCTTTTATTCTTAAGTACAATACTTTTAATAATGCTTCTTTACTTATAAATGAGCCTTTGCCTCTGGTTACTTTTCTTAAACTACTATTTAAGCTTTCTATTGGATTTGTTGTATATATTATTTTTCTTATTTCTACGGGATATTCAAATATATTAAATATGTGTTCTATAACGCTATTTAATTTTTTTATTAATTTCTCGTTTGACTTATATTTTTCGATAAAGTTTTCATATTCTAATTTTGCATTATTCCCATTACTTGCTGTATATATTTTCTTTAAATCTCCTATTATTTCTTTTGATTTCTTCTTGTCTAATATTCCATATATGTTTCTCACTATATGAACAATACATCTTTGCGTTTTTGCTTTTGGATATATTTGTTCTATTGCTTCTGAAAGTCCACTTAGTCCATCTAATGATATAAATAATATTTCTTCGACTCCTCTTGCTTTTATTTCTTCAAATACTTCTGTCCAAAATGTTGCGGATTCATTTTCATTTATCCATATTCCTAATACATCTTTTTTGCCATCTTTGTTTATCCCAAGCATTACATATATTGCTACTTTTTCACTTATTAAATCTCTTTTTACTGGTGCATATAAACAATCTACATATATAAATGGATAAAATTTCTCTAATGGTCTTTCTTGCCATTTCTGTACTTCTTCGCTTACTGATGATGTTAATTTACTTATTGTTTCTATGCTAAGCTCTACCTTGTATATATGTTGTATCATTTCACTTATATCCTTTAAGCTCATTCCTTTGGCATACATTGCTATTGCTATCTCATCAAATCCTTCTAATACTCTTTGTCTCTTTTTTACTATTTGTGGTTCAAATTTTCCTTCTCGATCTCTTGGGGGACATATTGTTATTTCTCCTGTATCTGTTTTTACTTTCTTTGCTTTTGATGTATATCCGTTTCTTCTATTTTTGCTTTCTTTTTCTCCATGCTTACTTTTATCATATCCTAAGAATTCTTCCATTTCTGCATCTAATAATTTCTGTATTACTTTTCCTCTAAGTTCATTAAATATATTTGATACATCTTTTCCACTTTTTAATTCATTATTACTAAGTATTAAATTTACTATTTGCTCTTGTTCTTCTGTCATATATCTTGGATCTTTTGAATCTAATGTTTTTTTATTTCTTCTCATTATAAATATTCCTCCATTTTCTTTGGATATATCTCATAAAGTATATTCATAAGCCTTACCCAGCCTTTTTTCGAATATGTTAAGCCTCTCTCAAATGAACTTATGTATTCTGTAAAATGTTCTATTACATCATCTATATTTTCTTGTAATGGTTGTCTTTCATTTAATCTGTTTATATGTCTCTTGATTTCTCTTATTGCATAATATTGATATAATAATTTTCTTATATCATAATTGTATCTATACAATTTTTTTATATCGTCTTCTTGTCTTTTAAACACTTCCAATACTAATTGGTTGTGCAAATATTGCTGTTTAAATATTTCGATATTTTCTTCACATTTTTCTATGTCATCTGCTAATATGAGATTTTTTAACTGTATTTCTAATGTTCTTGATGTTTTGGTCGCAAAATATCTATCTATTGCTGACATTATATCTTCTGGTGATCTTATTATTTCAATGTTATTATATATAATTTTTGCACATCTTTCAATATTTCTATTTTGCGGTGTTACAAGAAACATTATATTTTGAAGATTTCTTGCTTTTAAATCTTCAAATACACCTAACCAAAATCTGTTATCATCTGTATTTTCAAAATATATTGCTATTATCCTTCTGGCTCCTAATGCTGTAAATCCATATATTACACATAAATTTTTTACTTCTATTTCTTGTTCATTTTCTACTGATATTGGTTTTATTACAATGTATACCGATATATAACTCCTTTCAAATCTTCTTTTTTTAAATTCATTAGCACTTATTTTTCTTATATTCATTTTTCCTTCTTTCCTGCACAAAAAAAGTGTGCATAATCAAAATTTCTTTTGATTTTACACACTTAAGTTTATACTCTCATATCTTATGGTATCAAGTATAAAGTAGGGCGAGAACCATAGTCGCTGCTGGTGTAGGTAGAAACGTATTTGAGACGGCTAGAAGCTGGATAGAGAGAACCATTGTTGTTAAAGTCTCCTGCTCTGATAACTCTGCAGACAGTGCTGTCCGCTTCTTGGGTCCATTCCCAGCAATTTCCAGCAAAGTCATAGATATTATTTGCCTTCCAACTTTCACTAAATCCTGTATTTTGTTTACTTCCATGTCCTGTTGTAGTACTATCATAATGATTTCCCCATTTACTTGAATTTGTTATGTCAAAATTAGAAGTAGCTAACCATTTACATGTTGCATCCCACTGCAATCCCCATATCATTCTGGTTTTTACCTTTGAACCACTAGCTAATGTTGTACAATTTTTATATAATTCCCACCAATTTTTATTTGTTTGAGTTGCTCCTGTCTTCTCTCCATTTGCTGCTAACTCATATCTTCCTATATAAAATCCTTTATATTTTTCTAAACTTGCTATCATTTCTTCATAGTCACTTACCATTGTCTCTGCCATATTTGCTAAACTACTAAATCCCGCTGTTGCATAATTTGTACCGTCAGAACTTGAACCAGTTGATATGTCTGGTTCTCTAAAATCACTTGTATCTCCTGGTAATACTCTTGTTTTTCCACTTATTATAGCTGAATTTGTATATTTTGTTGTTTTTACTCCTGTACTTCCCGAAAGTGCTACTCCTTCATCTACTGTTGTATATAAACTACTTGGTGTTTCTACTGGCACCCACACCCATTGGTTTCCTGCTAAATCTCTTCTTACATTTTCTTTTCCTTTGTCTAATTCCTTATCTGATACATTATCTGAAATTACAAGTCCTTTTGCTTTTGTACCTCCTACATAATAATAACCTTCTGGTATTACTACATTTTCTACCGTTGTTTGTGAACTTCCAGAATTTCCTCCATTTCCAGAGTCTATTTTATTAACATAATTTGATAATTCTTGTTCTAAACTATTCATTGACTTTTCAGTGTTTATTCTTGCTTGCTCTGTTTTGTCTCTTGCCTCCTGTGCTTTTGTTATAATTCCGTTTTCACCTAATACTAAGTTTAAACTTATTCCTGCTAAAATTAATAAAACAACTATTGTTACAACCAAAGCAACTAAGGTTATTCCTCTTTCTTGTTTGTTTTTAATTTTTGTTTTCATTTTTACTTTTCCTCCTCTTTTGCATTTCAAATACTTTTGTTTACAGTCTTATATTAGCATAAGATTTTTTATTGCAATACACAATAAACATGATTATTAATCTATTGATGCATTGTATATTTTTACTATTGCATTATTTAATGCAGTATCAAATTCTTCCTCTGTTTGATGTGCATTTAGATCTTGTAATAATGCTCTTGAGAAACTTGCTATCATTCTGTTGTTTTTAGAAAGTAACTTACAAGCTTCGTCTATTCCGTATCCACCAGATAAAGCAACAATTCTTACAACACAGTCATAATCGTATAAATCTAAGTAATGGTTTGCAACTGTTGGTATTGTAAATTTGAACATTATTTTGTCTGCTGGATTCCATTCTTTTAGCTTTCTTATTATTTCTTCTTTTAGTATTTTCTCACAAAGTTCTTTTTGCTCTGAATGTATGTCTACTTCTGGTTCGATTATTGGAACTAATCCACCATCGCATATTGTTTTAGCAAATTCGAATTGTTGCTCTACTATATCTCTTATTCCTTCTTCGTTTGCTTCATATATTACAGATCTCATTTTGGTTCCGAATACATGCTTTTTGTTAGCCTCTTCTATTTCTTCCTTTAAGTTTGGAATTTCTTTCATTAATTTTACGCCGTTTTTTTCTTCGGCTAATCCCTTATCAACTTTTAAGAAAGAAACTATTTCTTTTTCATCCCATAAATAATCTGCTGTAAATTTTCCATTTACTTCGGACATCATTGTTTTTTCAAAAAGAATTGTTCCTAAAATGTGTTCATTTGTAAACACTTTACTTGTCATAACTCTTTTTCTCATTTCGTGGATTAGGTTGAACATTTCTTCTTCTGAGCTATATTGACTTTCATCTATTCCATAATTTTTTAGAGTCTTAGCACTACTTCCACCACTTTGATCAAGTGCAGCAATAAATCCTTTTCCATCTCTCATAATTTCATACATTTTCTCATTCATTTGTATTACCTCCATAAATATTTTTTATCATAATTTAAAATCTATACTTAAATATATATTTTCCTTATAAATTATACTTATTAAATCTCCAAAAGTCAACTCATTCTACTACAATATTCAAAGTACGTTTTTCAAAGTCAAATTCAAATTTAGCACCTAATATTTGCTTTAAAGTTTCCGTATTTGGTGCATCTGGAATTATATTGTTTTCCAGGTCTAACGATGCTCTTTGTATTTTATAAGTCTTATTTTTATATGTTATTTCGGTTGCATTATCATTACTATCATATACTATTTGAACTCCATCTACATTTTCAAAACAAACAATTGGAACATCATACATTTCTTCTAAATAATTATATAGCACATTTTGTTCAATCGATGGTTTTGAATATTTGGTAAAAATTTGTTCGTTGTTTACCAATAATTTTAACGAATATGGTTTATAATACCTTTCTATTTCTGCTTTTGTTAGCATTGAAGTATTGGCACTATCAACTCTCGATATTACATAATTGCATTTTACTCTTCTTGTTATTGATTCTTCTGTATCTTCAAAAGATATTATCTTTTGAGATATGTCGTCAATTTGAATTTTTACATTCCAGCTATAATTGTAATGGCTCCCTGCTTTTTCCCTCATTTGCACAAATTTATTTACTATATTGTCTACTCCATTTAAATCCTCAGTTTTGGCAGTAATACTATACTCTAGCAGTCCTTCGTCTGTATATGTTTCTTGAGGTTCAAAAATTTGTTTAATATCTTCTCCAGAATTTTCGTATTCATTCTTTAAACAATGTGCATAATAATCAAAATTATAACCACCAAATTTCTTCACTAATGTAAATTCTATTGGATCATCCTCATTTGATTTAAGTTCATATTTGCCATTTTCATACTTATCCAAATCTTGACTTATTACTTTAGTTTTAATTCCATAAGTATTCTTTAAATCTGCAATCGCATCAATATTAACACGTTCTTTAATGTCGTTTAAATACATTATATAAAAAATAGTGCCTCCTATTATAAGAAGTGTTAGAAATATTGCATAGCAGATTAATAACGCCTTAATAAAATTATCTAGCTTTTTGTTAAACTTTTTTAATTTATGAGTTGTTTTCTTATTTTCTTTACTTAATTTAATAATGTCAACTCCACGATACTGATCCTTAATTCCTTGCTCATAATTTATTTGAGATCTTTCTATCTCCTTCCAGTCCTCTTCTCTCCCCATTTTATTTCTCCTATGTTTTAATATTTTGTGGTGCAAAATCTTCTAGCTATTTTCAAATATGATTATAATAAGCCTACATAGAAAAGTCAATTATTTTACTAAAAAATGATTTTGGAGTAAATATAAAAAATTAATAATAAAAACACCCTCTAAACTTATATCAGAAAGTGTTTTTTGTTATTTATTATCTATTGTTTTAAAAAATGTTCTATCATTCTACAATATTGATCTTGTGCATTTAAGCAAGTATCAATTAAATATCCCTTTTCTTTATTATTTTGATATTGATTTAATCCTCTATAATAAAACAACTTGTCTTTATCTAATATAATAAATGGAATTATATTAAATTTTAAACATTCTTTAAATGCAATAATTCTACCAACTCTGCCATTTCCATCTTGAAATGGATGTATTTTTTCAAATTTAGCATGAAACTCTATTATTTCATTTATAGTTACTTCTTTTAAAGATTCATACCATTCTAATAATTTTTTAATGTCTCTAGCAACATTTTTAGGGTCAGAAGTTTTTAATCCACCTACCTCATTGGCTAATTTTTTATAATCACCAACCACAAACCAATCTTTCCTGCTGTCTGATGTCCCCTCTTTTAATATTTTATGAAATTTCTTTATTATTTCTTCTGTTAATTTCTCATCAGCTATATCTAACATATAATCAACTAATTTAAAATGGTTTACTGTTTCTAAAACATCATCTAAATCTGTTATTGAGTCTTTCTCTGTTAACAAAGTATTGGTTTCATAAATATATCTTGTTTGGTCTTCTGTAAGTGTACTTCCTTCAATATGATTAGTATTATATGCAAATGTTATTTGCGTATTACTGTACAAATTGCCTTTTAACTTTATTTCTTTTTGTTCTCTTAGAGTTTTTAAAATATTGACTTTTGAAATATCAAATTTTTCTTCATCTTTTATTAGCTCATCAATTGTTATATTGAATGTTTGTGCTAACCTTTTTAAAGATTCAATATTAGGTTCCAATAAACCAGACTCATACTTTGAAATAGTAGCTGTACTTACTTCTAAAATTTCAGCAATTTCATTTTGAGTCATTTTATTTAATTCTCTATATGTTTTAATTTTATCTCCTAACATAAAAAACTCTCCTTTTCAGTTATAATATTATTATATCATATTGTTTCCAAAAAAGAAAGTTTTATTATGGACTTGTTCAAACCATTTCTAAATGAGAATTTTTATATTCTTCATTTATCCATCAAAGTGTTAGAAATTAGCAGTACAATTTTGTACTGCTAATCAAAAATTATTAAAAAAATTTACACACCAGTCTTAACAAGCTCCAAAAAAAGTGTGCATAATCAAAATTTCTTTTGATTTTACACACTTAAGTTTATACTCTCTATCTCATGGTATCAAGTATAAAGTAGGGCGAGAACCATAGCCGCTATTGGTGCTGGAAGGAATGTTGTAGATACTCCCAGAAGCCGGATTGACAGAGCCACTGTTGCTATAGTAGTTTCCTCTGCTAACTCTGTAGGCGGCGTCGTACGCTTCTTGGGTAAATTCCCAGCAGTTTCCAGCAAAGTCATAGATATTATTTGCCTTCCAACTTTCACTATATCCTGTATTTTGCTTTGTTCCATGTCCACCTGCAGTATTATTACTGTAATTTCCCCAAGTACTTGAATTTGTTATGTCAAAATTAGAAGTAGCTAACCATTTACATGTTGCATCCCACTGCAATCCCCATATCATTCTGGTTTTTACCTTTGAACCACTAGCTAATGTTGTACAATTTTTATATAATTCCCACCAATTTTTATTTGTTTGAGTTGCTCCTGTCTTCTCTCCATTTGC
>CAKOVP010000037.1 GCA_934122035.1 uncultured Clostridia bacterium
AAATTCTTTATTTACTGGACTTTTCTCTTGGATTAGTAAATTCAGCCAAAAGTGGAATTTACTTTTATATTTAACCTAATAAAACTGTTCATAAACGGAAAATCATATTTCCGTAAAGACAAAGCAAGTGTTCAATCCAAAATAACCAGAATAGGAAAAATTATACTTTTCCTATCCTGGTTTTTAATATTCTTGTATTAGTCAAATGCTATATTAGGATTTTCAAATTCTTTTAATCTTATGTTATATGCATCAAACGCTTCTTTTTCGAATGCAAGTTTTGGATTTTTTACTCCTAATAATTTTAGTAAATATTTTGTAAAGTCTGGATTAAATACTAAAATTGGTCCTAGCACATATGTTCCCATAAAATTATTTATTCTAACTCCCTCAAATTTGGTATCATTTAGTCCTGGTCCTCTTAATGCTTTAAATAAATAATTTTTAGAATTATCTCCATAAGATTTTGCAAATTGCGACATAAATCCTACTATTTTTATTGTTTCTTTTCCCTCTAGTTCTCCTAAGAATAAAGAATTGTATCTATTCATCATGTCTCTTTTTGCGTAACGATTAGTAATTCCAAGTCCTTCAATTTTGCTTCTATCTTCATTTTCTATATATTTTCCAAATACTTCTAAAGCATTTCCTATCATTAAAAACACTTTATTTTCCTGTATTTGTTTTTTTATTATTTCAGTGTAAGGTTTTAGCTTTTCTATTACAAGCTCTTGAGTTTTTTCAGTCATTGGAGCCATATAAACTAAGTCTACATTTTCTTTTACAAATGTTGGTTCATCATTTAGTGATGTATTTATTATTTCTATGTCTTTTACAGATTGCTCTAAATATTTTATGTTATATGTGTTTCCAAATAAGTTACACACTTCTGGATATAAAACTTCTACTCTAAGCATTAGCCTCACCTCCTGCAATTCTTTTTTCTATGTGTTCTCTTATATCTTCTGCAAGTTCTCCATTGTAAATATCGTATAAAATGTATATATCTGTTCCTTTATTTAATGATAGATTATCTGCAATTTTTTCTATATCCTTTGTAAATACTAATTTCTCTCTTGGAACTCCTGCAATTAATAACCTTAAATAGAAATCTTCTGATCTAGGTCCTCCAATTACAACTCTATCAATGCTTTCGTCATTCAAAAATTCAAAGTCGCAGTCATAAAGCCATACCATACTCTCAGATGTTTCTTTTGCATCATATCTATCAAATAAAACTAACACAACTTCTTTCTTACCTTTTTCATTTTTTACATAGTCGCATACACAAGAACATGCAACAGGGTTTTGACCCTTTGCTAGATGGCTTACAATTTTTATTTCATCAACTGTTTTTTCTTGGTATCTGCTCTCTACTATTTTTTCTTTTTCAAAGGCATTTTTTATTTGGTCTTGTGTAAGTCCTATTTCTGTAAGTGCAGAAATAACGGCAAGCTCATTGTAAATGTTGAATATACTATCAGAAATTAAATTATAGCTATTTGACTTTCCATTATGTTCTATTGTTAGTTTTCTATTTTCAAAGTCTATATTGCTTACTCTAAAATCTGCTTCTGGTGATTTAAAATCGCAATTTGGGCAATATGCATTTCCTATATGATGATATCTTACATAGTTGTACTTTAGCTTTGTATGGCATTTAGGGCATACTCTCATATCATTTATAATATTTACAGATTCCGTTTTGTCTGTTGGCAATTTGTCTATCGCAAAATAAACTTTCTTATTACCATTTCCTAACCTGCTACTAATTAAATCATCTGCATTTAGAATTAACTTTGTTTCTTTTGGAAGTGCTCCATTTATAATATTAAATATAAATTCTGGATGAGCATTTCTCTTTATAGAATCTCTAAATAAATTTGTACAAACAAGATATGTAGGTGTAATGTAAGAATATACCTTTATAGAACTTCTCTCATCTACCTCTAGAACTGCAACATCATATTTTGTTTTATTTGTAAGAGTTGAACCTGCAATAAAAGCAGATGCAACACCAGAGTTTATGTTTGCACCAAGTCTGTTATCTAAAACTTTTTTGCCACTAGACTCTAAAGCTCCTATTAACAAATTACATACTGTAGTTTTTCCATTTGTTCCAGTAACTGCAATAATTTCCTTTGGTTTAGATACTTTTGTTAAGAAGTCCTTATCTATTTTTAATGCAATCTTCCCTGGAAAGAAAGATGCCTTGAATTTTACAATTTTAAGTTTTTTTAGTAATTTAATTCCAAACATTATAAACTTTGCTGTATAAAATGCAATATAAAATTTAAACATTGTTATTTCTCCTTTTATAGTTTTAATTCGAATATAGTCTACCACAATTTTATATAAAATACTAGTATTTTATATAATAGAAAATTAGCATGGCTTCCCTAATATAGAACAAATTTAAAAATTCTCTGTGCAATATTTTATTCTCGAAATTTATTCAGTTTTTCCTAATACATAAAAATAAGATTTTGTTATTTCAAAATCTTATTTCTTGTTTAGTATATTCTCTTTTCAAGTTCTAATGTAACCTTTGCAATTTTGTCTATATGATCATTCAAAACAACGTTTCTCATTTCATCTATGTCGTTGTATTCTTCTAATTTTTGCAATCTTTTCATTATAACTTTTCTATTTTTCAATACATCTGCCTTTATATTTTTTTGTTCTTTTATTAGTACATCTAATTTTTCGTTTATTGTTTTTAATAGTTCTGCAAGTGCTTTTGTTTGTATTGAATCCATAAAATCACCTGCTTTCTTATTTTACTCCTCTATTTTTATATGTACATCTTTTAATTGTTTTTCCTCTACTCTACTTGGAGCATTCATCATTGCATCTCTTGCTTTTTTGTTTTTAGGGAATGCAATAACTTCTCTAATATTTTGTGTATTTGCAATTAACATTACCATTCTATCTAACCCAGGAGCTGCTCCTGCATGTGGTGGAGTTCCGTATTTGAATGCTTTATATAAAGCTCCAAATTTTTCTTCTACATTTTTCTCTGTGTATCCAGCAATCTCAAATGCTTTTACCATTAGTTTAGGATCATGGTTTCTAACTGCTCCAGATGCCATTTCGTAGCCATTACATACTAAGTCATATTGATATGCTAATATGTCTAATGGGTCTTTTGTTTCTAGTGCTTCCATTCCTCCTTGAGGCATTGAGAATGGATTATGATTAAAGTCTACTTTTCCCTCGTCTTCATTATATTCGTACATTGGGAAGTCTACTATGTAGCAGAATCTGTATACATTTTTTTCTAATAAGTCTAGTCTATTTCCAAGTTCTATTCTAACTTGTCCTGCTATTTTTTGAGCTGTTTCAAGCTTGTCTGCTATAAAGAATATGCTGTCTCCAATTTTTGCTCCAAGTTTTTCTTCTAGTCCTTTTAGTATATCTTCTGTAATGAATTTTGCAATTCCACCTTGAGGCATATTGTTTTCATCTATTTTAGTCCAAGCTAAGCCTTTTGCGCCTTGTTCTTCTACTGCAAATTCTGTCATACTATCAAAGAATTTTCTTCCTTGAGCTGCTCCATTTGGAACTACTATTGCTTTTATGGTTTTGTCTTGGAACGCTTTAAATTCTGTTCCTGCAAATATTTCTGTTGCATCTTGTATTATTAATGGATTTCTTAAATCTGGCTTATCTATTCCGTATTTTTCCATTGCTTCTCTATATGGAATACGTATAAATGGACCCTCGTCTACCTTCCAGTTTGTAAACTTTTTAAATACTGTTGGTACTAATTCTTCCATTACTGCAAGTACGTCTTCTTGAGTTGCAAATGCCATTTCAAAATCTACTTGATAAAATTCTCCTGGTGCTCTATCTGCTCTAGGGTCTTCATCTCTAAAGCAAGGAGCTATTTGAAAATATTTATCAAATCCAGATATCATTAATAATTGTTTAAATTGTTGTGGTGCTTGTGGTAAAGCATAAAATTCTCCTGGATGTAGTCTACTTGGTACTAAAAAGTCTCTAGCACCTTCTGGTGATGAATTTGCAAGTATTGGAGTTTGAATTTCTGCAAAACCCATTTCATCCATTTTGTCTCTTATAGTTTTCATTATTTTAGAACGTAATAATATGTTATTGTGTATTTTTTCATTACGCAAATCCAAAAATCTATATTCTAGTCTTAAATCTTCTCTTACTTGTGATATATCTATTTTTTCCGAATTTATTTCAAATGGAAGTGTTGGCTCACAAGTTCCAAGAACAGTAATTTCTTTTGCATCTATTTCTATTTCTCCTGTTGGAATTTTTTTGTTTTTATTTGAACGTTCAACAACTGTTCCTTCCACAGATATAACACATTCTGTATATAAATTTTCTATTTTATTTTTTAGCTCTTCACTAGATACAACTATTTGTGTAATTCCATACTGGTCTCTTAAGTCTATAAATGTCATTCCACCTAAGTTTCTAATTCTTTGTATCCAACCAGCAAGTTTTACTTTTTTTCCTACATTTGATATGTTAAGTTCTCCACAATTATTTGTTCTATATTCGTTTGCCATTTTATCAATTCCTTTTATATTAAATTTTGTTTCTGTTATATTCTACTCTTTTTTTGCCTAAAAGTCTAGATATTTTACACTATTTTTTATTACATTGGTTAAGGCTTCTTTTTGCCAATTATAATCTGCTTTTATAATTACATTTTCTTGTATATTATCCAGCATAATTCTTATTGATGTTAAAGGTGTTTTTAATTAATGCGAAATATCTGTTGAAGAATTACTTAATTTTTTCTTTTAGTCCCTTTTAAACTATTCGATTATTGTTATAATAATTTTTATTATACATATTTAAATAATTCGAATATATACCAGTTGTTGATATTGTTATAAACTTTATAGAGTAAATATCGCAATACACTAAACTATCATTTTCAAATGATCTTAATAAAATATAACTTGCCCCTACATCTTCCAAAATTCCTATTCTATCAACCAAATTATTAGTACCAATTAAAAATTCCACTCTCATTAGTTTTCCAATTTGTTCTCTTAAAAAAGCTGGAGTATATATTGGATTTTTTAATGTTTCTGGCCAATTTGTTTGATTTTCTTCCGATAGATTTTGTCTTTTGTTATATATCAAATTTTGACCTATTTCTTTATTTTCTTCCATAAACTTTCCTCTTTCTTTTATGTTTTACTATATAAAGGTGTAGGTTTATAAAAGCAATGATCTCCTATTCTTGTATGCAAACTGCCAGAGCCATTATACGGGAAAGTACTCAAGCATGTTGGTTTAAAAGGATTTAAATACCACAAGCATAGGTCTACTTCATTTAATCTGTTTCCAGATAAAGCCCAATCTGCAATATTATATTCTATATCACTTGGGTTCATGTTATATATATTTTGACTGTTATATTTTCCTCCAATAGCTTCTCTTGCACAGTCAAATTGTCCTTTTTGAAATAATATGTTTCTTATATTTCCTCCTTGCGATACCCTAAAATATTCGCCTTCTTGCACATTTACTCTGTTCATTATAACAGAGGCAACAGCTTTCATTCCGAATATCTCCTTCTCCACCTGCCTCGCATTGTATCATTCTTGCAAGTAGTTCTCTTTCCGAATATGCCATAAAACTTACACCTCTTTTATAGTATATGTAGGTGTAAGTTTTTTGTTTCGTTTTATTCTTATTGTTTTTCTATTATATCTTCTGTATTTTTTTCTTTTATTATTTCTTTTCTATCTCTAAATGTACTTACCATGGCTAAAATTGCGCTCAATATAACAAATAAATAGAAGTTTATTCCTCTATTTAATATCATTGCACTCCCAATTACAGATTGAGGGAAAACATTTTTAAATATTCCCATAAATCCACCTTCGCTTACTCCAACAGCTCCTGGTGAAGGAATACCAGATACAGTAGCATAAAGTACTGCCTGTAATGTTAGTATTTGCCATATATTTTGCTCAGTAAATCCAAATGATAAATATACCCAATAAGGAATTGAATAGTATATTAACATTTGCACTAATGTTGTAGCAACAGTCTTTAGCATTAGCAATTTATGTGCTTTAATGTATTTTGCACTTCCTTGGTATGACTCTAATTCTTTTTCTATTTTTTCTTGTTTTTCTTCAATGTTTTTTACTCTAAAAAATTTTAATATTTTAACAAAAAGTTTAACAAGTCCTTCTGATAATCTGTGTGAAAATATTGCAATTAAAAATAATCCAAGTGCAGAAGAATTAAGAACTATTCCCAAGATAAATAAATATATTAGCCCATTTTTTAATACATCGAAATGAATTACTGCGCTTATTATTCCAAATGTTAGAGTTACTATTTGGTAGCTACAAAGTTGCATAAGAAGTGTAAGCGTAGAATTGGCTACAGATATTTTATCTTTGTGCATATAATATACTTCCATAGGTTGACCACCACTTGCAGCAGGAGTTATTGCACTAAAGAAAAATCCTATTAATGTATATCTAAAGTTTCTTACAAAACTCGATTTTTCTCCAAGTTCTTTTAATATTCTTCCAACATTAATTGCTTCACAAGAAAAATACATTAACATTAGAGCAACGCCTATTAGTATAAATTTCTTTTTTGCATTTCTAACAATTTGTATCATTTGTGATATATCTTGATCTTTCAATACTATATAAAATGTTAATATTATTAACAATATAAATATTATTAGGTTTATTATATTCTTCTTTAATTTCTTTTTTCTTTCCATCTATTACCCCTTTTGTTGCAGTTACATTTTAACACTCTTGTGTGACTATAAAATGACTACACCTTTTATAATATCATATGCCATATAAAAAAACAATACAAACTCTTTGCTTTTATGTTAATTTATGATATAATTAACTTTGCCGAATGGTTAATTACAATAGAAGGGAGTTTAAGAAACTATGAACTTTCGGTCAGATTCAGAATTGTTTAAAACTTTCCATGAGTTTATTCTTGCAAAAGAAGAGTTGGAAGATTTAAAACAAGCTAAAAAAATTGCATTTAACATCAATAGCAAGCATCCCGAAAAAAATGATTGGAATGCTATTCAAAAAGCTTGGTGTCATTTTGCTTTTATTTTTAACAGCAGAGATTTTCCAGCCTTTAACGCAGCACTTCAAAAAGTAGATGATTTCAGAACAGGAACTATTTCCTACTCTGAATTAAAACCTCTACTTTCAAAAGCAATTACCGAAGTTGATACTTATTTGTACACATTAGAGGTAGAAACTTCTGAAGCTGAAGGCACTTTTTCTGGTGTTTTTTATGAAGCATATCAAAACTTTGTACGTTCCACTTCTAAGAAGAACGGCATATTTATGACATCGGTAATGAAAGAGCAGTCTGTCGAAAACTTTTTCTTTAAATTCCTAACCTCTTAAAGTAGAGATTATCCCTAATAATATTTACTGCAAACTTGCAGTTTTATTACTAGGGATTTTTTATTTATTTTACTATCCATTTAATTAAATCTAAATTTGCAGGGTCTAGTAACATTTTATGTTTTGGCATTACTCTAAATGTATAACCATAATTTCCACCTGTTGTAAGTTCAACTGTTGCCTCATATTCGTATTCTTTTTTATCTTCGTCTGCATTTATAAGTTTCATAGGTATAACTTGAATATTATCTACTACACCTTCATCAGATATTTGTCCATAATATACTTGTGCTTCTATACTATCTTCTGTTATATTTGGAAGATATACCTTGCATTTTACATTTATTCTATTGCCTGCATCTATTGTTATATTATCTAAATTTCCTTTTTCTTGTTTTATAGTAATGTTGTCCCAATTGCTATATAAATTTTCTTTCCAAGAATTAAATTCTCCAACTGTTGATAAATCTTTATAATATTGGTTATATAAATTACATAAAGGAATATAAAATTTATTTGTATAATCTATTAACATTCTAGCTGTGCTATATCTACCAGCATTAGACATTATAGAATTTTTCATTATATCCATCCATTTTGCAGATATTCCATTTTCATCTTTTTCATAATATGCTGGAATAATTTTATTTTCTAGTGTTTGATACAAGCTTTCGCTATCTGCTTCATCTTGCTCTTCGTATGATGGATATTCTGCATTTGAGCCAATTGTCCAACCATTTTTTTGGTTATATCCTTCTGCCCACCAGCCATCTAGTACGCTGAAATTAATTACTCCATTTACAGCAGCTTTTTGTCCAGATGTTCCAGAAGCTTCCATTGGTCTTCTAGGATTGTTTAGCCAAACATCTACTCCACTTACCAATAATTTAGATACAGCCATATTGTAATTTTCTAGTAAGAAAATTTTACCCTTAAACTGTGGTTTCATAGATATTTCGTGTATGTATTTTATTAAATCTTTTCCTTGTCCATCCGAAGGATGAGCCTTTCCTGCAAATATTATTTGAACAGGCCTATTCTCATTATTTAATATTTCTGTAATTCTTTCTAAATCTCTAAAAATTAAAGTAGCTCTTTTGTAAGTTGCAAATCTTCTAGAAAATCCTATTGTTAATGCATCTGGATTTAATTTAGATACTATTTGATTTATTTCTTCGTAGTGGTATCCTTCTCTTTTTAATCTTGTTATAACATTTTCTTTTACCATACTTAGTAATTTTATTTTTCTATCTCTGTGTTCTTTCCATAACTCTTCGTTTGGAATATCTGCAATCTTTTTCCAAGTTGTATCTGATTGAATATCATCTTGCCAGTATGGTTTTAAATATTCGTTGTAAAGTCTTTTTAAATTTGGTGCAAGCCAAGTACAAGTATGAATACCATTTGTTACATACGAAATTGGAGCCTCATTTGAAGATATGTTTGGCCATACCTCACTAAATAACTCTCTAGATACAGCTCCGTGTAGCTTACTAACTCCATTCTTCTTTCCTGCAAATTTTAATGCTAAAATTCCCATATTAAATCCAGTGTTAGATAAATCTGCTCCTGGTTTCATTCCTAATTTAAAGAATTCTTCTTTAGTAATTGAAAATCTATTCCAATAATCTCTAAAGTATTCTTCTACTAAATATAATGGGAATATATCGTTTCCAGCAGGAACTGGTGTATGTGTTGTAAATACTGTTTTACTAGATACTATTTCTTGAGCAATTTCAAAGCTTACTTGCTTTTCTTTTATTATATTTTTCATTAATTCTAATATTAAGAAAGCAGAATGTCCCTCGTTCATATGATAAACTGTTGGGTTTAATCCTAAAACTTTAAGCAAGCTTACCCCCGCCATTCCAAGTACTATTTCTTGCTGAATTCTAGTCTCTTGGTTTCCTCCATATAAAGTTGATGTTATTCCTCTATATTCTGGAATGTTTGCTTCTATATCTGAATCCATTAAATATAATTTAATTCTACCAACATTTATTTGCCATACTTTTAAGTATAGTCTCTTCTTTGGAAGATTAACATATACCAAAAGATCTTTCCCTTCTACATCTTTTACAGGGTGAATTGGTAATGAATCAACATCATTTTGTTTATATTCTTCTTGTTGTTGACCATATCCATTTATTTTTTGATGGAAGAATCCATTTTTATATAATAATCCTACAGCAACTAATGGTATTCCTAAATCACTTGCAGATTTTAAATGATCTCCAGATAAAACTCCAAGTCCACCAGAATATATAGATAATATTTGGTCTAGTCCATATTCTGCTGAAAAATAGGCAATTAAGTCATTTGAATTATCTGGATAATTCTTCTTAAACCAAGTATTTTTGCTATTCATATAATCTTCAAAATTTTCAACTATTCTGTCGTAGTCCTTTAAAAAGTTGCTGTCCTTTGCTGCACTTTCCAATCTATCTTGAGAAACTAATCTTAAAAACTTAACTGGATTTTTTCCAACTGTCTCCCATAAATCTCCGTCTATTTGCTTAAATAGTTTTAAAAAATCTGTATTCCAAGTCCACCATAAATTACCTGCAACTGTTGCTAATTTTTTAATTCTATCTGGTAATTGAGGGGTTACTGTTATCTTATTAAAAACGTACATTATAATTCCTCCTTAGTAAATTTCTCATTTCATCATTTAAGTTTTTTCATTCTATATTATCTATTAACCAAATGAAATTTGCAAGTACTTTAAGGAAAAATATAAACATTTTTTATTTACGTAGGACGCCTATTTTAATTTTCAAACTCCACTCGAATCTTTTGTTCTTTAAAGACTTTGTATTTTCTCTTCGCTTAATCCAGTAAGTTCTTTAATTTCTTCAATGCTCATCTTATTTTTTAACTTTCTAGCCATCATCGCAATTCCTTCTGCTCTTCCTTTACTTTCTCTCTTTCTCATCTCTCTATTTATTATTTTTGATGCATTTGTCATAGTCTCTTTTCCTCCTTTTTCATTTTTTATTTTTTCTATGAGTTCTTTTATCATATTTTCATTTTTTGTTCCTATTAATTCATATTTTATTAAATCTTCTAATTGTTTACTTTCTTCCTCATTATTTTCCTTATTTTTTCTTTGATTGTCTATTATATCATTTATGTTTTTATATAATTCTTCTTGTCCTTTTGAACTTTCTATTAACATTGCTTTTGATGTTAT
>CAKOVP010000038.1 GCA_934122035.1 uncultured Clostridia bacterium
AAACAATATCATTTTTGTGCTCTCTTTTCAATATTTTATTTTCAATGTATGTGTGACATATCTATTTTAAACCTATAATAATTTTTTATTTTTATAAAATTATTGTATGTTAGTCAATCATTTGTTACAAATTATTTAAAATATTTAATTATAAATAAACTTCCTTTTCTGATTTCAGATTCCACTCCTATATATCCATTATTGTTCTCAATTATAGATTTAGATAAAGCAAGTCCTATTCCAACACTTTCATTTGAAGAATTTTTACCCTTATAAAATCTTTCAAAGATGTGTGTTAAATCCTCTTTATCTATTCCTACACCATAATCTTTTATTTCTATTTTTGTATAAACATTATTTTCTTCGTAAAATATTTCTATTTTTGAATTATCTTTTGAATGTTCTACACAATTTTTTAAAATATTTGTTATGGCTTCTACTTGCCATTTTAAATCACAATTTATTTTTATTTGTTTATTTCCATCTACTAAAATATCAATATTTTTCAAATCACATAAAACTGATACATTTTTTATTGATTCTAATATTATTTCTTCCACATAAACTTCTTTATTTATAAAATAAACTGAATTGGCGTCTAGTTTTGATAATTTTAATAATGAATTTACTAAAAAATTTATATTTATTATTTCTCTTCGTATATCTTTTATAAATTCATTTCTAGTTTTACTATCCATCTCTGGATTATCCATTATATTATCTACCATAATAGACATTGATGTTAGTGGTGTTTTTAATTGATGTGATATATCTGAAAGAGAATCTTTTAAATTCACTTTATCTTTTACAGAATTTTCTGCAACTTCTTTTAGCATTACAGTTGTTTTATATATTTCATTTTTTAATATTGACAATTCATCTTCTGTGTTGTCTTCAATATCTAATTTATAATTTTTATTATTTATTTCTTCAATATATTTAGTAATTTCTTGAAGTTTCTTATCTTTTGAATTATTATATTTTATAAATATTATTAGCACTATAAATGCTAAACCTACTATTAGGCATAAATTTATAATTGAAAATTTTATGAATAGTTTATCATTTTTAATGATTATAGAATCTTTCTCTAAATTTATGCCATATTCCTTAAATATGTCTGTTTTTTCATCAGTTTCATTATTTATTATTTTCATTATTTCATTTGTATCAATACCAGGATATTGACTCTCAACATTTGTTATTATCATTTCAATTTTTTTATTAAAATTATTTGTGTACGCTTTATATTGGTAAATTAAAACTAATTGAAATATCACCGAAATTAGAATTATAGTCAAACAACTTATTACTATAGCTTTTTTAAATTCAATTTTATTCTTCATTCTCTATCCACCCTATATCCAATTCCTTTAATTGTTTTTATAATATCAGAATCCAATTTTTCTCTTATTCTTTTTAGATATACTGTAACTGTATTATCATTTATATCGTTTCCTGTCCATTCCCATATTTTTTCTATTATATCTTCTCTTTTTACTACTTTATTGAGATTTGTAAATAGTAAATTCAATATTTTTAATTCTAAACTCGTTAAACTAACTTCTTTAGAGTTTTTTAATACTACCATTTTATCTATATCAAATTCTATATCTTTTATTTTAATTATTAAGTTTTGATTTTCTTTTAAAATAATTCTATTAATTCTTGCAATTAATTCCCTTGTAGAAAATGGTTTTGTTATATAATCATCTGCTCCTAGCTCTAATCCTTTTACAATATCATCTTCGTCATCTTTGGCTGTTAAAAATATAGTAGCAATTTTTCTTTTACTTATTTCTCGATTATATAGATCAAATCCATCTCCATCTGGAAGTGAAATATCTAAAATTATTAAATCAGGTTTCTCATTAATTAAATAATTAATAGTATCTTTTACATTCATAGTATGAATTACATTATATTTATTTTGTTCCAACAAATACACTAAACCTTTTGCTAATGTTTCGTTATCTTCAACTAATAAAATCTTCATTTTTCATTTTCCTTCCCACAGGTATTATACAATAAATTAAGGGAGATTCCTACCTCCCTTTGCTTATATATTTTCATTTCTTATTGTTTCTATTGTATTTTGTTTATTTATTTTGCTCATAGAATATTTCATAATACAGGTTATAAGTAAAAATACTGCTACAATTGCTATTATAATTGCATTTATTGGAATTGTAAATTTTAATACTTTATCTTTGTCTAATGCATAATAAATTAGATATGAAAGTCCTATTCCAATTGGAATACTAAACAATAACGATTTAATTCCCATAAATACAGTTTCAAGTCTTATCATTCTATTAAATTCTTTGGTTGTCATACCTACTGATTTTAACATTGCAAATTCAGGCTTTCTAAGTTCCATATTAGCCGTTATTGCATTAAATACATTTGTTACTCCAATTGCTGTAATTACAATTATAAATCCATATAAAAATATTCCAACTAAAGTATATAATTTTTCCATCATACGAGCATTTTCTTCAACATTGTTTATATTATAATTATAATTGTTTAATAATTCATCTATATCATCTTGTAATTTATCTGGATTAGTTGAATCATAATATATCATTATATTATCAGATTTAAAGTATTTTGCAAATACTTCTTCAGAAATAATCATAAAGTAATTTGATTCTTGATTAAATCCAAACGGCAAAATGTCTGTTGATAGACCAATCTTAATTTCAAAATTTTTCTCATCTTGTGTTTTGCAATTTATAGTGTCATTTTCTTTATAATCAAATACTTTAAGATTTTTTTCAACATATTTTCCTTTTTCTGAATCGTATTTACCAATTATTATATTATCAATTAATATGGCTTTATTTTTCATTTCTTCATAATCTTTTCCTAATTCTTTTATATATTCTTTATATTGTTCGTTATTTACTGTCCTAACATTAATATATCCATCAATTATATCATTTTCTTCATCCGAAGTTACATTCATAAATTCTATATACTCACTACTATACTTTGGATTTGTAATATAGCAACTATCATATTTTGACACTGTATAATTTTTAATATTTTGTAATTTTGTTGTTTCTAATACTTTTTGATACATTTCCTCATCGTTCTTCATATTTATTGATAATGATAAATTATAATCTTTTAAATTAAGTTCATTTTCTACTGTATCAAAAGCTAAGCTCATAAAATATGATAATGCAATAAATACAAATACGGATACTGTTATTGATGTTACTGTAGTTTTATATTTTTTCTTATTTCTCTTTAAATTTTTATAAGAAATTTCTCCACCAACTCCAAAAATTTTTTTGATAACTTTTGGACTTTTCAATTTCTTTGATTTGATTTTTATTTCACTGCTATTTCTAATAGATTCAATTGGAGAAATTTTTGAAGCCTTTTTTGCGCTTCTTAATGCAGATAGGTATATTGTAACAATGCCCAAACCTATTGCAACTACAAAAGCTATCCAAGAAAATGATAATACAAGTTTTAATCCTCTTGTAAACATATCTTCCAAAAATAAATTACTAATTATTATTAATATAGTTGAAGCTAGTATACCTAATAATAGTCCTAGTGGTATTCCAATTAATCCTAATATTATAGCTTCAAAAAATACATTTTTTCTTATTTGCTTTTTTGTAGCTCCTATACTTTTTAACATTCCATATTGTTTTGTTTTTTCTGCAATAGATATGTCAAAACTATTCTTTATACAAAAAACTGATGTAAATACAATAATACCACAAACCACTGCCACAACAGTTCCCAGTCCTCCAACTGTATTATTATTTAATGGACTTGTTTCTAAATCAATTAAATAGAAATTTATGTTATAATTATATTTTGCTTTTTCAATTTCTCCTCTTTCATTTATAGATATATCTTTTGTGTCAAACTCTCCTATCTCGAATTTTCTAAAAATTTCTTCATCTACACCTAATATATTTGCTGTTACATTTATATAGTCTTTTGAACCTTCCTTCGTATATTTACAGTATACATCAGCTTTACCTGAAATATTTTCTTCATTCATATATGTAATAAAAGTATATCCTGGTGCTGAATAACTTTCTATATTTGTTGCAGGTCTTTCAATTATTCCTACTATTTTATAAGTTTTAGATGTAGTATCTATTATTTCTTCAGGAACTTCTGCATTAAAGCTATTGTTTTGATCTAATTCATAACCATCACTAACTCTCTTTCCTATATTTAATGTGATAGTATCTCCAACATTTAATGTAACTCTTCCATTAGTTTTTAAATGTGTTGGAATAACAATTTCATCTGCATTTTCTGGTAATCTTCCTTCAGTTAATTTTACAGAAAGATTTTCTAATGATGTTTTAGTAAAAGCTTTTATAAAAGCATAAGGTTTATATTCATTTTTTGAATCTTCTAGTTTAGCATATCCAATATCTTGTGTTAAAAATACTTCATCTATTTTTCTATTATTTTTTAAGTTGTTAATTTCTTCTATTGGTACATTATAAAATGCAACGTGAAAATCTCCTTTTTCATATGTTTCAAATTCAATTAATGAAGATATGCTACTACTATACATTGTTGCGACTGCTGTTATAAGGGCAACTGATAGCATTATTCCTATAATAGTTACAATAGTTCTTTTTTTATTTAATTTTAAATTTTTTATTGTAAGTTTTTTTAATAAATCCATTATACTTCACCTACAATCTTACCATCTTCAATTTTTATGATTCTATCTGCCACTTTTGCAATTTCCATATTGTGAGTAATCATAATAATTGTTTGCTTATAATCTCTATTTGATTTTTTTAGTAATTCGACTATTTCATCACTAGATTTTGAGTCCAAATTTCCAGTTGGTTCATCTGCTAAAATTATTGCAGGATTTGTTATCATTGCTCTCCCTATTGAGGTTCTTTGTTGTTGTCCTCCTGATAATTCATTTGGTAGATGGTTTCTTCTGTTTTCTAATCCCAAAGTTTTAATTAATTCATCTAACTTATTTTTATTTACTTCTCTATTATCAAGGCTTAAAGGTAATGTTATGTTTTCTTCCACATTTAGTATTGGTATTAGGTTATAGAATTGATAGATTAAACCTACTTGTCTTCTTCTAAATATTGCTAATCCATCATCATTAAAATTATAAATATCTTTTCCATCAATAAATACTTTCCCAGATGTTGGTCTATCAACTCCACCAATTAAATGTAAAAGGGTTGATTTTCCACTTCCTGAAGCACCTACTACCGCTACAAATTCTCCTTTTTGAACATTGAATGACACATTGTCTAATGCTGTTACTTGCGTTTGTCCCTTTCCATACACTTTACTTAGATTTTCTACTCTTAATATCTCCATAAAAAATTTCTCCTTTCCTTTTTACATTTATAGGATATCACATTCAAAGTGACAAGTAAGTGACATTTGTTGCTTAGATTATTTTTTATTTAAATAAAGGAAGAGACTAAATATAAATTATATCTAATCTCTTCATAAAACAGTATTTAACATATATAGCTCTGCCAAAGTGTTTTGGTCAAGTTAGCTGTTATCTAATTTATAAATTCAATTTCCGAATTTGTTGCTTGTTTTAAAGCTGTATTTAGACTGTCATTGTTTTGTATTTCGTTCAAATTCTTTTTTCCTAAAAAAGTTAACTTTGCATAATCGCTTTTATCTATATTATTAAAATCCAAGAAATTCTTAAAATATATACTGTTATGGTTAACAGTAATAGTAGCAGTCCTTATTATATTTTTTTCATTACCATTATTTAAATATATAGTATTTTGGGTTTTTATACTGCTTACTTTCGTATTCTCTACATATTCTTTTACACTAGGAGGTATTACTAATTCATAAGACCTTATTTTAAAATTGCCCTGAGGATTTCCGATCAGGTGTTGCTTTTGTCACGCCTTTTATTACTCTATACGAATTTTCATACAATAGATATAAATCAATGGTTTCAGTAGTAGTTTTAAAATAGGCTATTGGGCTATAATCCCCAGTTTCTTTGTTTACTAATTGATTAGCCATATATCCCCACTCATGTTTATAAATACCGTCCATCAATTAGTGCCCACGCATGTACATTTTCGTCTTTTTCTTTTAAGGTGGTCGTAGTTTCTTTTATTAACTCTTCTGATATTCGTGTTACAGGTTTTCCATCTATATATGATGGAATTAGTATTTTTTCTGGAGATGCTAACATATTCTCCATTTCTTCCAAGCTATTTAATTCATAATCTTGATTGTATAATATTCCTGTAATAGTTATTTCTCCATTTAATTCTTCATACTCTAAATATTTAGAATCCGCTTCGACAACTACTGAGGTTTTTACTTTTATAGGGCCATATACTAATTCATTTCCATCACTATCTATTGCTTTTGAATATACTTTATATTCTGTTCCAGTTACATCTTTATAATTATCTTTATTAACCACCGCTTTAGTAAGATTTTTAAATGTATATTCATTTTCGCTTTGCTCTGCACTCCAATTAGTTCCATCCAAACTAAATTGATATTTGTTTGCTCCAGCTCCTTCTATTTTAACAGTTACAAAATCTTCACCAACATTATTACAAACTAAATTTGCTTTGTTACTACCAGATATCTCGCTAATTAAAGAAGATTGTTTCTTATTAAAATCGTTTTCAAACTCTTTTGCAGAATTTGTGCTTTTTAGTGCTTGTTTTATTATTCCATTGTCTGATACTAACGTATTAATAGAAATTCCTGCTAATATAAGCAATACTATTATTGTTATTGCTAAAGTTATTAGCGTTATACCTTTGTTTCCTTTCGTAATTTTTTTCTTGTTCATTTTTGTTTTTTCTCCTCCTTCGACTTTTGTTTATATTATTAGTAATAAATCCCTTTTCTATTCTCATAAAAAGACTTATTGTCTAATTTTACATTCAAATTATATTGGTTATACAGCTAATAGTCAAGTGTTTTATAAAAAGAATATAATGATTTTATGATATTTTTTAGGAGATAAATATGGTACAAGTATATATTGAAAACGTCATTTAATTATTTCTTATTTTTATATTCCGTATTCTTTTTTATACTGTTCTAAAGCTTTAGCTACTTGGTCTGGGCAAGATGTTCCTTTGTTTCCACATTGTATTCCTTTTAGTAAAGAAATTACTTCATCTATAGTTCTTCCTTCTACTAGTTTTGATACCCCAACTGTATTTCCTGGGCATCCACCTATTATTCTTAAACTTTTAATTATATTTCCATCTATTTCGAATATCATTTGCATCGAGCAAACTCCTTCTGGTGTATATCTATATTCCATTTTTTAACCTCCTTATTTTTTTATTATTTCTCTTACAATTTCTCCAGCAATCATAAGTCCTGCAACAGATGGTACAAATGATATGCTTCCTGGTACTTGATTTCTTATTGCACATTTTCTTTTTGTTCCTGGTGGGCATATACAATTTGTTTTGCAGCTACTATTTGACTCTTGGTTTATTTTTATTGGTTCTTCTTTTGAGTAAATAACTTTTAGACTGTCTATATTTCTTTTTCTTAGCTCTTTTCTCATTACTTTTGCAAGTGGACATACCGAAGTTTTGTATATATCTGTAATTTCAAATTTAGAAGGGTCTAATTTATTTCCTGTTCCCATTGCAGATATTATAGGTATATTTAATTTTTTACAGTTCATAACAAGTTCTATCTTTGCAGTTACAGTGTCTATACAGTCTATAACATAGTCTAAATCATGTGTTAATATGTTGCTCTTTGAGTCTGGCATATAAAATTCTTGATATGTTTCTACTGTTGCATTTGGATTTATTTCTAAGATTCTTTCTTTGGCAACATCAACTTTATATTTTCCAATTGTTTTTCTTGTTGCAATAATTTGTCTATTTAAATTTGTTAAACAAATCTTGTCGTCATCCACAATTACAAAGTGTCCAACTCCGGCCCTTACTAATCCTTCTACAACAAAAGATCCAACTCCTCCTACACCAAATATTGCGACCTTTGCATTTTGTAATTTTTCTATTGCTTCTTCTCCAATTAGTAGCTCAGTTCTTGAAAATTGATTTAACATTTATTCTTCCTCTATTTCTGATATTTTCTATACTGTTTGTTCCAATTTTTATATAATGCTTTGCAAAATTTCACTGCGAATTTGACTTGCAGTACTTCTATTTATAGTATAAACTACTTGTCAATAGTTTTATTTTTGCCTTTTAAAAACACGTTTTAATTTAGAAGTAAGTCTTTCATCCGAAATTATAATACTTGCAATTGGTATTATAACTATTATATATGGAATTATATATCTTGATTTTGCTTCCCATAATATGTGGAAACAAAATCCTCCTAAAAATATTATTACCAAAAATATTAGTTCTAATGATAAATTTTTTCTTTTTTGTATTAGTACAATAATAGCACAGCTAAATGTTAATATTATTAGCGCTTTTTGATAAAATGTTAATGGAGCTTTAATCCATTTTAAGTTACTTTCTTCTGTAATTCCATTATTAAATAATGCTGAATATGTGCTCTCTGCCCAAGTTGTTGTTAGTTTCTTTTGATAAAAATTTACTGTATAGCCTGGATTTTTTGTAAAATATTCTAATCTTTCTTTAATTTTTGTTTTATATTCATCAGATATATTTTCTCCAGTTTTTAAGCTTCTTAATGCTGGTTCTGCAATAGTTTCGTTATACCATCCATTTGCTCTTGGTCCTTCTTCCATTGCCATAAATAAATAACTAATACTTGGATAAGTTTTCCCTTCTTCTAAATTATATTTGTGTAAGTAATATGTTTTAACAAGACTAGATGGAACAAATGTTAGTATTAAAAATATTGCAATTACAGCTAAATTAATAATTTTTTCTTTTATTTCTTTTTGTTTAAAGTCTTTGAATAAATTTAATACTAAATACATTACAGTAGCAATTACAAATATTAGTGTATTCATTCTCATCATATATGCAATCATTGTTAGAAGAGATGCAAACACTCCATATTTAATTTTCTTGGTTTCTGTATATTTCATCATAAAAAATACAGAAAATATGCTAAGAGCAAGTGCTGGAATATCTCCATACATAAAGGTTGTAAGCATTGGTATTGTAAAGAATGTTAATATTAATACAAACATTAGCACTTTATTTGTTTTGTATTGTTTTGATAATTGTCCCGTTATTTTATATAGTCCAAAAATAATTAGTAAATTAAAAAATATGTTAAAACTTCTTGGTAAAATTATTAAATCACAATGCAAAATGCTAAATAGCATATTGTATACGAATGCAAGTGTTACTTGGTGAGGATATGCTTGCATATATTGAATAAGTGGGATTCCAGCATATGTTAAATTAGGTAAAAATTCATTTGGATTATCCCTATAATAGGTTTGTGCTAAATTTAAAACGTGGATAGAATCTGCTACAATTCCTGGTCTAACAAAAATAATCCACAATACACAAAAAACTAGATAAACAGAAACTGCCATAATTACTGATATTAATCGTAGCTTCCTTTTCTTCTCCTCATTTATTCCATTATACAAATGTTTATTTATAACTTTGGTTATCCAATAAATAAGTACCGCAGTTACAATTAGTCCAATTATGTATAAAAAGTTATTAAAATTAATAGAAATTTGTTCTCCGGAATTCATATCTGCTGTGTAAACTATATTCAAAACAACTACTATTGCAAGTGCAATTATTCCTAAAATCTGAATCAATTTTTTCATTACTATTTCCTTTTCTGTTACATTTATATTTATAGAAAAATCTATTGTATAAGTTGGAGCAGATGATGGGAATCGCCGAGCCGCGTCGGGAAATTAGTCTACTAGACTAATTTCTATTCCTCCTTTTCGATTCCCTTTATATCTGCTATATTGTTTTGGAGCGGTTAAGCAACAGCTTACGAACCATAACGCTCTCTTTCTAAAAATATTATATATAAATTCTTATTAAATTT
>CAKOVP010000039.1 GCA_934122035.1 uncultured Clostridia bacterium
AATAACTACCGCTATTGGTCTTTTTTCAAAGGTTTATTGTTTACTTTTCAATGTGCTCTTTGTTCCTCATTTTGTTTTTCTGTGGAACGTTTTTTATTGTACCATCTTTGTTTTATTTTGTCAACATATTTTTTAATTTTTTTAAATTATTTTTTGTTGACTTTAACTAGAATAAAAAGTGTAAAATAATAAACTAGTAATTACCGCTTTTCTCTTCAACAAGCTCTGTTTTTATTACTAATTTACTTCTATTTTTTATCCGTTGTTTGGCACTTCAAATATAATACCACAGGGCTTGCTCAAAGTCAACACTTTTTTCAAAATAATTTTGATTTTTTTACAAGCCTTAAGTTCAAAATTAATTTCCAGTTTTAAATAACAACTAGAACTAAGTTTTACACACTTTTTTATATGTGAAACTTGGTCTTACATTCAGTGTAAAGGTAATTTATATTATATAAAAATATCATTTTTAACCTATTTTAGTATTTTTTTCACATACTCTGTTGATAATTTAAATATTTCGTTATATCTTTCCATTGTTTTTAAGTCATTAAACTTATGTCTTTTGTATACTTTCTCTATGTAATTATTTTTATCTATTATATATAAGCTATATTTATAATTAAAATCATATACATACGCAAAGTGACATACCAATCCATCTGCAGCACTTTTCCTATTTTTATATTCAATTCTTTTGTCTTCTTTAAATTCTCTATAAATTTCATCGCTTATTACATCATTAGATAAGTCTGGGCTCTCCCAAACTGCTTCTTTTGAATATACTGTTAACGAATAAAATATATCTACTTTGTCAGCATCTCTTATTATTTTACTATGTAATGTTTCTCTTTCTGTTAAATTATTTTCTATTCTTGCCTTATTATGGTTTAATATTGCCTTTTTTATTATTTCATCATACTGCTTGTCTTCTATAAATTTGCGAATCATTCCGTTTTCAAATAGTATTTTTATCCCCATCTCTGCATGATTTACACTCTTTCCATCATTGAATGTATGATATAGTCTAATTTGTTCAAATCTTCCAATATCATGTAATAAGCCAATTAACCATGCAAGGTCAATGTCTTCTTGTGATAATTTAAGATCGTTTGCAATGTTGTTTGCAATTTCTGCAACCCTTTGTATATGTTCTATTTTTAATCTTATTTTTTCATCATCTGGATTATATTTTGTAACATATTCTTTAAATGCATTTAATGCTACTTCTCTATTTATCATTTTTTGTTCCTTCTAATAATTATTTAGGTTTTTAGGCTACCTATAAGCCTCTTTCATAATTTTACTACCCTTAATTTCTTAAGGGTAGTTTTTACTTTGATACACTTCATTCACAGTAATTTCTAGGTTTTTTGTTACATATTATTAGAATTATTGTTAATATTAACAATAGTCCTAATATAACTGCTAAAACTATTATTGCAGATATTGCCTCTAAAATTGTTACTGCAACTTCTGCCCCAATTATTATTCCAATTACAACTCCTAGTGCAACTGCAAGTATTGAAGCAATTATTGTGAAACAATTTTTCTTTTCTTTCTTCTTTGTATCACAGCAGCAATTATATTCACGTGGCTCCATAAAAGTCACCTCCATACAACATCTTTTTTATTGATGTTATACTATATAATATGCATATTCCCATTTTTTGACACAATTCGTCACTTTTTTAGTTTATTATTATCCCTAATTCATTAAATTTCACACCAATAAGTACTAAAGATTTAGAATTTATATATTATAAATCAATAAATATTTTCTAAAAGATTATATTCTATTTTCAAAAACTACTTAATTCTTTGCTTTACAGCTTCGTACATAACAATTCCTGCAGATACAGATGCATTTAATGAAGTAATTTTTCCTTTCATAGGAATTTTTATTAGAAAGTCACAATTTTCTTTTACAAGTTTACTCATTCCAAATCCTTCACTTCCAATTACTATTGCGATATTTCCAGTTAAGTCTTCATCATAATACATCTTGTTTGTTTCCATGTCTGTACCATAAATCCATACATCATTTTCTTTTAGATATTTGATTGTTTCGTTTATGTTGTTTACACGTGCTATTTTCATAAAGTTGGTTGCACCTGCTGATGTTTTTACTACAGTAGAATTTACAGCTGCAGCTCTTCTTTTGGGTATAATTATTCCGTGCACTCCTGCAGTTTCTGCAGTTCTTATAATGGAACCCAAATTGTGTGGGTCTTCAATTCCATCTAATATTAATATGAACGCTTTTTCATTTTTTGTTTTTGCTTCATTTAATATGTCTTCAACTTCGCAGTAATCAAATGGTGGAACTATTGCAATTACTCCCTGTGCATTTTCTGTTTGTGCCATTTGATTTATTTTTTCTCTTTCAACTTCTACAATTACAATTCTTCTTTCTTTTGCTTTTGCAATTATTTTGGTAATTGATCCATGCTTTTCGCCTTTAGTGATGTAGATTTTATTTATATCTTTTCCACTTTCTAATAATTCTAAAACTGCATTTCTTCCTTCAATTTGATCATTAAATTCTTCTGTTTCATTTTTCTTGGAATTTTTCCTTTCTTTCCAATTTATATTATCATTTTTACTCATCAAAATAATCCTCTCTTCGCCCAAAGGGGACGTTCCTTTTGGGCAAACTCTTTATTTTTATTTTTATTACTTTTTCTAATTGTATAATTTTATTTTGTTCCTCAAAAATATCAATTCCCACAAAAAATATTTTATTTTCCATTTTCGCCCAAAAAAGGGCGTCCCCTTTGGGCGAACTCTTTATTTTTATTTATCATCGTCTAGTTTTAGTACTGATAAGAATGCTTCTTGTGGTATTTCTACGTTTCCAATTTCACGCATTTTCTTTTTTCCACGTTTCTGTTTTTCTAGTAATTTTTTCTTTCTTGTTACATCTCCACCATAACATTTTGCTAAAACGTCTTTTCTCATTGCTGATATTGTTTCTCTTGCTATTATTTTTCCACCAATTGCAGCCTGTAATGGTATTGTAAATAATTGCCTTGGTATTACTTCTTTTAGCTTTTCTATCATTTTCTTACCTCTATCGTAAGCTGAATCTCTGTGTACTATAAATGACAAAGCATCTACGTTTTCTCCATTTACAAGAATGTCTAGTTTTACTAAACTTGAAGGTCTATATTCTTTTAGCTCATAATCAAAAGATGCATAGCCTTTTGTTTTTGATTTTAATTTGTCGAAGAAATCGTATATTATTTCATTTAGCGGTAGCTCATATACCAACGTGACTCTAGATTCGTCTAGATATTTCATATCCACATAAATTCCACGTCTGTTTTGACATATTTCCATTATGTTGCCAACGAATTCCTTTGGTGTTAGTATTTCCGCTTCTACAAATGGTTCTTCTATTCTAGATATTTCATCTGGTTTTGGTAGGTCTGATGGATTATATATTTCTAACATCGTTCCATCTGTTTTATATACCTTGTATATTACTGACGGAGATGTTGTAATTAGGCTTAAATCAAATTCTCTATCTAGCCTTTCTTCTATAATTTCTAAATGTAATAATCCTAAAAATCCACATCTAAATCCAAAACCTAATGCAGCAGATGTTTCTTGTTCAAATTCTAGTGCCGCATCATTTAATTTTAATTTTTCTAAAGCAATTTTTAAGTTTTCATAGTCACTTCCATCTACTGGGTACAACCCACAGTACACCATTGGATTTACTTTCTTATAACCTGGAAGTGGTTTTTCGGCTGGTCTATCATCTATTGTTATTGTATCTCCAACTCTTATATCAGAAAGACTCTTTATACTTGCAGCAATGTATCCAACTTCACCAGCAATTAATTGATCTGTTGGGCTGTACGAACCTGGTTCAAAATAGCCTACTTCTGTTACTGTAAATGTTTTTCCTGTTGCCATTAATTTTATTGTGTCTCCTACTTTTACAGTTCCATTTTTTATTCTACAATACGCGATTGCTCCTTGGTAATTATCATAAATTGAGTCAAATATTAATGCTTGAAGTGGAGCATTCTCATCACCAGTTGGTGCTGGAATATCTGTAACAATTTTTTCTAATACCTGTTCAACATTTAAACCAGTTTTTGCAGATATACAGGGAGCATCCATTGCTGGAATTCCAATTATATCTTCTATTTCTTTTTTTACTTCATCTGGCCTTGCGTTTGGTAAGTCTACTTTATTTATTACAGGTACAATTTCTAGATTATTATCTATTGCCAGATAAACATTTGCAAGTGTTTGAGCCTCAACTCCTTGACTTGCATCTACAACAAGCACAGCTCCATCACATGCAGCTAAGCTTCTAGAAACTTCGTAATTAAAATCCACGTGTCCAGGGGTATCTATTAAATTAAGTTCATATACATGTCCATCTTTTGCCTTATATTTCATACGGACAGCTTGAGATTTTATTGTAATTCCACGTTCTCTTTCTATGTCCATGTTATCTAAAACTTGATTTTCCATCTCTCTTTTTGTAAGAACCCCTGTCATCTCTATAAGCCTATCTGCTAAAGTAGATTTTCCATGGTCTATATGAGCAATTATGCTAAAGTTTCTTATATATTTTTTCTTATCTTCCATTATTTCTCCTAAAATTTAAGCTTTTAATTCTTTATAATTATACGGTTAAACAAATCATTTGTCAAATAAGCAAAATTAAAGCCCGATATAAAATCGAGCTTTTTGTTAATCCTCTCTACTTGCCTTAGCATATTTCTTTAATTTTTCATATGCTAAATAGTTTACCGAACCTGCTGGGAATCTACCATTTAAGTCTTTTTTTCCTGCTGGAACACCTGTTAATATTTCTATTCCTTGCTCTATTGTAGAAATTGCATATATATGGAATTTTCTTTCTTTAACAGCTTCTACTACTTCATCAGATAAATTTAGGTTTTGAATATTAAGTTTTGGTATCATAACTCCATGCGAGCCGTCAAGTCCACGTGTTTTACATATTTTAAAGAAGCCTTCTATTTTTTCGTTTACTCCACCTATTGGTTGAATATCTCCTTTTTGATTTACAGAACCTGTTACTGCAATTGATTGATTTATTGGCACTCCAGATAGGCTTGAAAGTATTGCATATAGCTCTGTTGAAGATGCACTATCTCCATCTACTCCATTATATAATTGTTCAAAACACAAGCTTGCATTTAAAGATAATGGCATTTCTTGAGCAAACATTTCGCCTAAATATCCAGATAATATTAAAATTCCCTTTGAATGTGAAGAACCAGACATTTCTACTTCTCTTTCTATGTCTACTATTCCATTTTTTCCTAGGTAAGTATTTGCTGTAATTCTTGCTGGTAATCCAAATGCATAGTCTCCTATATTCATAACTGTTAAACCATTTATTTGTCCTACTTCGAAACCAGAAGTTGTAATTAATAATGTATGATTATTAATCATTTCTATATATCTTTCATTATACTTTTGTACTCTCTCGTTTCTTTGCTCTAAAGCAGCATCTACAATTTTTCCTGTTATTATTTTTTCTTTATTTAGTTTTGCAAGAGTTGCCGCTTCTCCAACAATTTGTGTTATTTCACTAAATCTTGTAGAAAGCTTAGTTTGATTATTTGCCAAACGCGATGCAAACTCTATTACTTTTGCCATTCCTGTTCTGTCTAGTGGTGGAAGTTCTTCTGTTTGACAGAAACCTTCTACTACTCTGGCTAATTTGTTCATATTTTCTGGCGTTAGCGGAGCATCATCTTCAAATTCAACTTTTATTTTAAATAATTTTCTAAAATCTATGTCTGCTGAAATTAAAGTTTGATAAATTGCTTCATTTCCAATTAATATTACTTTTAAGTTTATTGGAATTGGCTCTGGTTTTAAAGAAACCATAACCATTGACGAACGTTGGTCTACTAAATTTTCTATTCCAAGTTCTTTTGTTCTTAGAACTTTTTTTAGTGTTTCGTAGCAAGATTGATTAGATAAAATATCTGTTGCTTGCATTATTAAATATCCACCATTTGCAATATGAAGCAAACCTGGTTTTAGCATTGTATAGTCTGTTTTTAAGCTTCCATAATAATTTTCGTATTCTAATTTTCCAAATAAGTTTGGATATGAGTAGTTAGAATCCATTATTACAGGGGCACCTTCGCGATTTGAGTTATCTATAAATAGATTTACTCTATAATTTAGCCAAGGTTTTGTAGCCTCTGGTCTTGCTTGTGGCTGTGTTTGTTTATTTGAATCATCATTTACTAAAAACATATTTACATTTTTTAATATGTCTTTTTTTACATCATCTAAGAATTTATTTATTTTTTTATTTCTCTTAAAGTTAGATTTTATATAGTTTATATGAGCATTTACTGTGAGCAAAGCAACATTAGACTGCCATTCTGATATTTTTTTGTCTGATTCAGACTGAATTGCTTTTATTTGAGAAATTGCTTCCATAACATGTTGTTGAACTATAGAAGATTTATCTTCAAACTCTTTTTTAGTTTGTTCGTCTAATTTATTAAATTCTTCTTCTTCTATTGTTTTACCATTAATTACAGGCATCATATAAATTCCGTTATTGGCAGACTTAACTTGAAAACCATATTTAGAAGATGTTTCATTTAGCTTTGTCATTAATACAGCTCTTTTGGTTTCGTATTCTTGTTTAATTAAAGCTTTTTCTTTTTCAAAATCTTCGTTATTAAAAGTTTGTTTAATATCTTTTTTTATGTCTTTAATAAAACGATCCATTGCATCTCTAAATTCTTTTCCTTGGCCAGCCGCCATTGGAACTGCAATTGGTTCGTTTGGATTATCGAAGTTGTATATATAGCACCAATCTTGAGGAACTTTCTTCTTTTTAGAAATTGTGTCTAAATAGTTTTTTGTATACATAGTTTTTCCAACTCCACTTGGTCCTTCTATGTAAAGATTGTAACCATTAATATCCACATTTAATCCAAATTCTAAGGCTTTTATTCCTCTATCTTGGCCTATTCCTGCACTAATTGGTTCTAAAGTTTCTGTTGTTTCAAATTTAAAAAGGTTTGGGTTGCAAACCGATTTTAAATTTTTATATGAAAGTTCAAATTCATTTTTCATTCGTTATTTCCCTCCATTTTTTTATTTTTGCTTAGCGTTTTATTTTTGTTTAATGTATTTCTATATTTTTAATGTCATTAAGATTGCATCATCTTGACCATTATAATATTTTTTTCTTAATCCTACTTCTTTGAAATTATACTTTTTATACAAATTAATTGCAATAGTATTTTTTGCATTTACTTCTAAATTTATTAAATAAATGTTATTTTCTTTTGAAATTTTTATTATTTCGTTCAATAGTAATTTTCCTATTCCTTGGTGTCTTTCTTCTTTTTTTGTTACTATATTCATAATTTCTGCTTCATCTAAAATTATTTTTATTCCAGCAAAGCCAACAATAATATTATTTGATTTTTTTGCTACAATATACTTAGAAGTTCGAGAATTTAACTCTTCTTTTAAAATTTCGTAGTCCCAAAAATTATCAAAGTCTTTAGAAAGATTATCTTTAATTTTTTCTAAATCTTCATTTGTCATTTTATTTATTAAAATATTTTCCATATTCTATTCCTTACTTTAATTTAAAGTTTAATTCATATTTTTCTATTTATAAAATTTTCAGAATAAATAAAATATTGCACAACAAGTTTATTTAATAAATTTATTCTTTCTAGCATAAAATAATGTATGTGTTTTAATAAAATTTGCATAGAAAGTTTATTGCTTATTTAATAACTCCGCCTGTGACTTTCTAAGATATAGTGGTGATATATTGTTTGAATCACCAGCTTTACCTTGAATGAATTTAAAATACGCACTCTTTGCAAGTGAGATACCACTTTGAATATTATCTTCTGCAAATGAAATGTCATATTCTGCAAATTTTTCTTCTATCAATTCTTTATATAAAATGCTGCCATCTCCTACAAATGTTATTTTGCATAGTGACATTTTTTCTTTTACTATATCTAAGACTTTTTCTATATTATTAGAAATATTTTCTACTGTTTGATTATATTGTTCATTTTCTTTTGAAAAAGCAGCACAATATACATTATTATGTTTGCAATCTATAATTGAGCAAACATTTTCTGCATTTTTTATGTTGTATGCAAGGCTTTCTAATGATGTTACTCCAACTGTTGGAATGTTTTTTGCATCTGCAAAAGCCTTTATTGTTGCAATTCCAATTCTTATTCCTGTAAAAGAACCAGGTCCTAAACAGCAGGCAAGCAAATCTATATCGTTTAAACTAAGATTAGACTTTTTAAGCATATCATCCACCATTGGCATAAGCTTTACAGAATGAGTCCTTTCATCGTCACTATTTTCCTGTGCGATTATATTAAATTTTTTATTTTCTTGAACTTCTACAATAGAAACTGAGCAGTTCTTTGATGAAGTATCAATTGCAAGAATTTTCATTTTATTTGTATAATCAATTATATAGAATATCTTTGTCTATTTAATCGATTAATTCCTCCTTTTGGTTATAGTTTTTTATAAGAACAAATCCGAAAAATTTCAGTTATCAGTCTTAATTTTTATCCTTCATAATTCCATATGAACTTGAAATTTTGAAGTAAATTTGTTTGCGTACAAAAATTTATAAAATAATTTTCCTCAAAATTTTAGAAGCCAATTTCTTCTATTTTTAATTTTCTAAAATTTGCATTTTTATTGTCTCTGGAAAATGTTATTTTTATATATTCACTCGGCAAAATTTCTTCTATCATTTCGCCCCATTCAAAAATGCAAAGACCGTTTTGCAAATATTCTTCTCCACCTATTGCATAAAATTCGTCCACATCTTCCAGCCTATATAAATCAAAATGAAATATCTTAAATTTTTCAGCATCATATTCATTTACAATTGTAAATGTTGGACTAGAAATTTCGTCTTCCAAATTAAAGTGTTTCAAAATTCCTTCTGTAAACTTAGTTTTTCCAGAGCCCAAATCCCCACATAATACAATTACAGAATGTTTATTTAGTTTTTTTGCAAATTCATCTGCAAATTTAATCGTTTCATCTTCCGAATGTGAAACAAATTCATAACTGTGCATTTAGTGCATTTCCTTTCTATTTAAAATTCAATTTTCTCTTTGCTTTATTTCTTATCATTATAATATTATCATAAAATCTTGAATAGTTAAAGCCGTAATTTGCATAAAATTTTAAAAAATCGCCCAAAAAGGGACATCCCTCTTGGGCAAAATTTTTTTTGGGCGATTTTTAAACATTTTTTATTTTTCTAGTACTTCTTTGCATCTTGGGCATAATCCATCTTCTATGTGGTCATTGTACATCCAACATCTTTCGCATTTTTCGCCTGTTGCATGTTCTACTTTTACTCCTAGTTTTTCTTCTTGTTTTCTGTTATTTTCTTGTATTTCTAGTCCAGATACTATTAATACAAG
>CAKOVP010000040.1 GCA_934122035.1 uncultured Clostridia bacterium
ACATCTTCTTTTCCTTTGTCTAATTCCTTATCTGCTACATTATCAGAAATTACTATTCCTTTTGCTTTTGTTCCTCCTACGTAATAATAGCCTTCTGGTATTACTACATTTTCTACTGTCATTTGTGAACCTCCAGAATTTCCTCCGTTTCCAGAGTTTTCGTTTTCTGATATTAAATCTTCCATTTTATCGGTTAATGCATTTACAGCTTTTTCAGTGTTAACTTGTCCCTCTGCTGTTTGGTTTCTTGCATCTTGTGCTCTACTTATTATTCCATTTTGGCCTAGTACTAAGTTAAGACTTATCCCTACTAGTATTAATAAAACTACTATTGTTACGACCAAAGCAACAAGGGTTATACCTTCATTTTCTTTCTTTAATTTTTTCTTTTTCATTTTTTGTTTTTTTCTCCTTCTACTTTTGTTTTCTGTTTCGTTAAGTATGTAACTTAATGATAAACAATTTATACCATAATAGTATGATAAACTCAAGTAATTTGTTTTATTTTATTACTTTCTTTATCTTCTCTGCATCTAATTCTACTTTGGTTTCTTCTCCAGTTTTCATATTTTTTATTTTTACCATAGAAGATTCTATTTCGTCATCTCCAATTACTATTATATATGGAATTTCTAGCTTGTCTGCATATTTCATTTTTGCTTTTAATTTCTTATTGTTTAAGTATATTTCTGTATTTACATTTAAGTTTCTTAATTCTGTTGCAAGTTTAATTGGAACTTCCATATTTTCTGTCATTGGAAGAATTAATAATTCTGATATAGATTTTTTCTCTGATTTTATTAAATTTAATTCATTTAATTTATAGAATAAACGAGTTAAACCTATAGATACTCCAACTCCTGGTAATTTTTTGTCTGTGTAGTTTTGTGCAAGGTTTTCGTATCTTCCACCTGAGCAAACGCTTCCAAGTTCTCTGTATCCATTTAAGAATGTTTCATAAACTGTTCCTGTATAGTAGTCTAGTCCTCTTGCTATACTTAAATCTATTGTAAAGTTTTTATCTTCTATTCCAAATAGACGAATGTATTTTACAACTTGTTTTAATTCTTCTACACCTGTTTTGTATGTTTCATTATCTATTTGTAAGCTTTCCAATTTTTCTAGTTTTGCATCTATTGTTCCATCTATTTTTATGAATTGCATTATTTTTTCTATTGCATCTTCTGGAACTTCTATTTTTGTAAGTTCTTCTACAACCGCTTCGTCACCTATTTTATCTATTTTATCTATAATTCTCATTATATCTACAGATTTTTCGGTTTGATTTATGCTCGCATATAAACCATTTAAAATTTTTCTATTATTTATTTTTATTGTAAAATCTTCAAATCCTAATTTTCTAAATGTTGTAGCAATTACAGATGGAAGTTCTGCATCATTTATTATATCTAATGTTTCGTCACCTATTATGTCTATATCACATTGATAAAATTCTCTATATCTTCCTTTTTGTGCTCTTTCTCCTCTATAAACTTTTCCAATTTGATATCTTCTAAATGGAAAGCTTAAATTTCCATAATTTTTTGCTACATATTTTGCAAGTGGTACAGTTAGGTCAAACCTTAAAGATAAATCTGTGTCTCCTTTTGTAAATCTGTATATTTGTTTTTCTGTTTCGCCTCCTGCTTTGGCTAGAAGCACTTCAGAAAGTTCTATTACAGGTGTATCTATTGGTAAAAATCCATATGTTTTATATGTATCTTCTATTGTTTGTTTCATTTGATTAAATAGAATTTGCTCATTTGGAAGTAATTCCATAAATCCTGGTAATGTTCTTGGTTCTGTTTTTGCCATTTTTTCATTCCTCCTTATATAAATTTTCTTAAAATTTAATTTTGTTTAAGCCACACATAAAAGTATTTTGAATACTCTACTTTTTTAAAACTAGTTTTTAATTGATAATGATATTTCTAATTATTATTGTATTCTAATATAAATCTGTTCTAGGCTTTAGTTCTAAGTATATTGGCTTTTCCTCTCCTATCTCGGTAGATTTTCCGTGTCCTGGATATACTATTGTGTTATTCGGAAGGACTAATAGTTTTTCTGTAATTGAATCTATTATGTCTGTAAAAGAACTAGTTGGTAAGTCTGTTCTTCCCCAGGTTCCTCTAAATAGTGTATCTCCAGAAAATAGTAATCCCTCTTCTTTGCAGTATAAAGATGTTCCTCCCTGAGTGTGTCCAGGTGTGTGTATTACTTTAAACTCTAAATTACCTAAATGTATTAGGTCTCCATCATCAACTCTAGAATCTGGTTCTAGTTCTATGTCTCCCATATTTATGCAAGAGCTTAAGTTTATATCTTCGTTGTTTAACCCTTCGGCATCTAGTCTATGAATTAAAATCTTGCCGCCTTTAGCATTTTTAAGTTCTGTTACTGCGCCTATGTGGTCTGCATGACAATGCGTTAAATAAATATATTTTAATTTTGCTTCTAAAATATCTAGCATTTCTATTATTTTGTTTGCTTCTCCTCCTGGATCTACAACCATTGTTTCTTTTGTTTTTTCGTCTTCTACTATATAGCAGTTCGTTGGTTCTCCTAAACTTGTTTCAACTTTTAGTCTTTTTAAAATCATTTTTTTCATTTCCTTTTTTCTATTTGTTTCTTTGTACATCATAAACACTATCTATTTTTCTTAGTGCTTTTTGAACATTATTTAATTGTGCAACATTACTTACTTCTATTGTAAGTTCTGTTAATACAATTCTTTCTTTAGATACTTTTGATGTAACAGATATCATAGGTGTTTTTTCTGCTGTTACAGTTGCTATTATATCTGCAAGTAGACCATCTCTATCATTAGAAAATATTGCAATATCAACATTATATGAAGATGGTTTGTCTGTATACCAAGATACATCTATCATTCTATTTTCTTCTGAGAATAAGTCTTTTACATTTTTGCAGTCTTTTCTATGAACAGATACTCCTCTTCCCTTTGTTATATATCCTACGATTTCGTCTCCTGGGACTGGATTACAGCATTTAGAAAGTTTTACTAAGCAATTATCTATTCCTTTTACAATTACACCACTTGTAGAAGGTTTGCTTATTTGTGCTTTTTCTTTTGAAAGTTCTTCTATTTTTTCTTCTATATTAGCTTCTTTATGAATTTTTCTGTATTCTTCTAGCACTCTTGATACAATTTTATTTGGAGTAATAGCTCCAAATCCAACGCTTGCAAACATATCGTCCATTGAATTAAATTTATATCTATTTAATGCTACATTTGCAAATTCTGGTTTAAATAATTCAGGATAGCTCATTCCTATTTTTTTAACTTCTTTTTCTAGTATTTCTTTTCCTCTTGCAATGTTTTGTACTCTTTCTGTTTTCTTAAACCATTGTTGAATTCTTGTTTTTGCTGTACTGCTTTTTACAAATTTTAGCCAGTCACGGCTTGGTCCTTTTGCTTTATCTGATGTTAATATTTCTACTATATCACCATTTTCTAGTTTTGTAACTATTGGCATCATTTTGCTGTTTATTTTGCAGCCAGTCATTCTATTACCAATTTCTTCGTGTATGCTATATGCAAAGTCTATTGGTGTTGAACCTCTTGGAAGTACTTGTATTTTTCCCTTTGGAGTAAATACATAAACTTCATCTTCGAATAATTCTGTTTTTAATGTATTCAAAAATTCTTGAGGATCCTCTATGTCTTTTTGCCATTCTAATGTTTCTCTAAGCCAAGATAATTTATCTTCAGAAACTTGTACATTAGCTTTTCTTCCTCCCATAAAACTTGCTTCTTTATAAGCCCAATGGGCAGCAATACCAAATTCTGCAACTCTATGCATATCCCAAGTACGAATTTGTACCTCAAATGGTGTTCCTTTAGGACCAATTAATGTAGTATGTAATGATTGATACATATTAGGTTTTGGTACAGAAATATAGTCTTTAAATCTTCCTGGCATTGGGTTGTATAGTTCGTGCACAACACCAAGTGCTGCATAACAGTCTTTTACAGAATTTACAATAATTCTTAATGCAAAAAGATCGTATATTTGGTCTAAAGTTTTATTATCTCTTTGCATTTTTCTATATATACTGTATAAATGTTTTGCTCTTCCTGTTATTTCTGCATCTATTTTTTGTTTTTTTAGTTGAACTCTTATTTCTTCCATAATTTGGTCTATAAATTTTAAGCGTTCTTCTCTTTTTTTATCTATTCCTTCAACAAGTTCTCTGTAGTCTTCTGGGTATAAGTATTTAAAAGATAAATCCTCTAATTCCCATTTTAAAGAATAAATACCTAATCTATTTGCTAGTGGAGCATATAGGCTCATTGTTTCTGTTGCAATTCTAATTTGCTTTTCTCTGTTTAGGTATTTTAGTGTCCTCATATTATGAAGTCTATCTGCTAATTTTATTAATATTACTCTTATGTCTTTTCCCATTGCCAAGAACATTTTTCTGTAGTTTTCTACTTGTTGTTCTTCCTTAGATGTGTAATTTATTTTTCCAAGTTTGGTAACTCCGTCTACCATTTCAGATATTTCTTCGCCAAATTCTTTTTTTATGTCATTATCTGTTGCGTCTGTATCCTCTACAACATCATGTAAAAGAGCAGCACAAATAGTGCTATCATCTAGCCCAATATCTGCTAAGATATATGCAACATGAACAGGATGTATTATATAAGCTTCTCCAGATTGTCTTACTTGGTCTTTATGCTTGGAATACGCATAATCGTACGCTTTCATAATTAGTTTTGTATTAATCTTTTTTCTGTGTGTTTTTATTTTAGAAATTACATCCTCAATTTTAATTTCTTTGTTTTCCATATGCCACTCCTCCTTTATTTACTTTATGTCTTTTATGTTTATTTGGATACTGTCCCTTCCTCCAAAAGAATTTATTTCTAAATATCCAGCTATATCTATTTTATCTCCTATTTTATATTCATTTGCTAAACTTCCTAAATTAAAACCAATTGTTCCAAATTTTGTATTGTCATCTTTTATATCCATTTTAAGATGCTTTCCTTCTGATAATGTTCTAATTGTTTCTATTTTTACATTATTAATTTGAAATAATGGTGGTTTATTTGCCTCGCCAAATGGTTCTAGTAGTGCTAAATCTCGAACATCCTTCATTGTGATATCTTTTAATTGTAGTTTCTCGTCTATGTTAAGCACTGGCACTATATCTTCTATATGTTTTTCTTTTGCATAATTTAGAACCGAAGACTTAAAAGCTTCAAAATTTGCACTTTCTACAGTAATTCCAATAGCCATGCTATGGCCTCCAAATTGTTTTATGTTTTTATTGCACTTTTCTAAAGCCTCGTGAATGTCGAAGCCTGGTATACTTCTACCAGAACCTTTGCAGTCTTCACCTTCTATTGCCATTAATATGCTTGGTTTAAAATACATTTCTGTAATTTTAGAAGAAACAATTCCAATCACACCGTGATGCCAATTTTCTTTTCTTAAAATTATACAAGGATTTTTTTCTTCTTGTCCATTTTTTATTTGCTCTAAAGCTTCTTCAAAAATTCTTTTTTCTATTTCTTGTCTCTTAGTGTTAAAATCGTTCAATTCTTTTGCAAGTTCTCTTGCTCTTTTTACATCATCTGTTAAAAATAATTCTAGTGCTACTCTTTCGTGGCCCATTCTGCCACAAGCATTAACTCTTGGTGCAATACCAAAAGAAACTGCAGTAGAGTCTATTTTTTTATATCCTAAGCTTTCTAAAAGTACTTTAAGTCCTACATTTTTTGTTTGATTTAATAGCATAAGTCCTAATTTTGAAATTGTCCTGTTCTCATCTACAAGTGGAACTATATCTGAAATTGTTCCAATACATACAATATCTAAATATTTTAAATTTTCTTCTTCTTTTAAATTAAGTATTTTAGAAATTGCTTGTGTAAGTTTAAATGTCACTCCAACTCCTGCAAGCTCTCTAAATGGGTACTTATTATCCTTTCTTTTGCAGTCAACAACTGCAATTGCCTCTGGCAATTCTTCTGGTGGTTCGTGGTGATCTGTAACAATTGTATCTATTCCAAGTGATTTAGCAAGTTCTACTTCTGCCTTTCCTGTAATACCACAGTCAACAGTTATCATTAAAGTGTGACCTTCTTCTGCAATTTTTTTAATTTCTTCTGCATTTAATCCATAGCCTTCACAAAGTCTGTTTGGAATATATATATTAGTATTTAGTCCCCTGTCTTTTAAAAATCTATGTAATACTGTACTACTCGTAATTCCATCTACATCATAGTCTCCATAAATAGCAACTTTTTCGTTATTTTTAATTGCTTCTACAATTCTATTTGCGGCCTTTTCCATATCTGGCATTAAAAATGGATTATGGAAATCTGTTCTTCTTGGATGTAAAAAAACTTCTATTTCTTCATCTGTTTTTAGTCCTTTTCCTGCAATTATACTAGCTACCAATTTACTTATATTAAAATTTTTTTCTATTCTCTCTATTTCATTATTATCTATTTCGTTTACTTGCCATTTTCTATTCAAAATTTATCTACCTACTTAAAATTACAATTTTGACAATATTTTATAACAAAAAGCTTAAAAATACAAGCTTTTACTATACTTTTATAATCAAAAAAAACAGTACTCACTTCCCTCAGTTGAGAGTAGTGTGTACTGTTTTTTGAAATAGCGTTTATAAGATATATAACGCCCATTTCAGTGCCCAGTGGAGATTTTCCTGTTCGCGGATTTTAGGAATAGTATTCTTTTTCAGAATAACTACTGCCGCGATTGACAGGATGAGTGCGATCACAGCGGCCAAGAAGCTGTAATACGGCATTAGCTCTTTTACAGCCACTAGTAGGACCACTGCAGCGATCACAACGAAAGCTGCTACTTTCCTCGTTCTTTCCCAGAAGAACATCGCGATACCAGCAAAAACCAGCACCGAGATAATCAGCCGGATTGCAGCCATGTTGTTGAGCAACATAGCAAAGAACGGGCGGATGGCGTATTGGCTAAGCAGCCAATACAAGACGCATGCAATAAGCATATAGCTTACCTCCTCTTGTATCCCTATAAGGATAGGGCTTTAGGTTGAATATCGAACAATTTTATTATACCTCTTTTTCTGTATTATGTCAAGTATTAAACGGCTATATTTTCATAATCGCAGAAAATATAGCCGTTTAGGATTATTAAATTATTATTCGAACTTAGTAGACAAGCTCTTTACCAAGCCATACGGATTAACTCTAAAGAAATATCCATCTCCCAAAATTCCAACTCTCTTGGTGTTTACTTCGTCCACAATTCTTTCTGCAAAAATTTGCTTTGTTTGTGTTTCTCCGTGGTTCACCAACACTATTTTTAAATTTCTAAATTGTTTGAGAAATGCAATCATTTCATCTGCTTTACCGTGTGCGGAATATTCCGAGGTGTATTCCACTCTTGCCTGTTTTTTTACAAAGGTTCCTCCAACCTGCACAGGTTCTCCAACTTTTGCTTTTTTAAGTCTATCTCCAAGAGTTCCTTCTGTAGTATACCCCGTAAAATGAATAAGAACATTTTTTCTTGTAAGATACTCTGGAATATAAACTTGAGCAGGTCCATACGACCCCATACCAGATGTTGTAAGGATAATTTTAGTTTCCGTACTTGCTAGAACATCGCACCGATTGGTTTTGTCTACATACTGAATGTTTTTGGGCATAAATTCTTTCATACTTTCTTTTATGTCCAGACCATCTCTAATATATAGCAAGGTGTAACGTATTGCAAGTTTTCCATCAAAATAGATAGGAATATTCGGATCTAAGCTTCCTTCATCTTGCATACATTTGAGTTCATACAGAATTTCTTGAGAACGCCCCAAAGAGAACACTGGTGCAACAACTGTTCCGCCATTGTTTAAGCATTCCAAAATATTATTTTTAAAGCATTTGGAAATTTCCGAAGAGTCCATATCTCCATAAGTAGACTCTTGGACAAGCGTTAGCGGTAAGTCTAGCACCCAATCTGGAAGTGCTGGAACATCAAAAAACATATTTTTCCCGTTATAATCTCCCGTAAAGAACAAATTGATGTCCTCATATCCAGGATAACTAATTTGAACAAGAATGCTAGCCGCACCCATCAAATGGCCGTTCATAAAAAATGTTGCTTTGATGTTTTCCCGTATTTGCACGGTAGTTTGGAACTTGCATGGGTGTACAAGCTTTGTAGTTTGAATAACATCACTTTCGCTATACAGCGGAGCCTTGTTTTGCCTCTTGTATACATCCTTTAGCACTTTATAACTGTCCTCAAGCGCATAAGGTAAAAGTTTTGCCGTAGTTTCCGAGGTATAAATTTCTTTATTAAACCCTTTACTTACCAAAAACGGCAGTCTTCCTGTATGGTCCACATGGTTATGCGTAACCAAGCAGAAATCAATATTTTCCGGTATAAAAGGTAAACTTTCGTTATTCTTGCTGTACTTCCTTTCTTGGAACAATCCACAGTCGACAATAAATTTTACTGTGGTACCATCAGGTTGTTTGACAATTACCAGCAGGCAAGATCCGGTCACCTCTGGATGTACTGCCATAATGTCTGCATATAACCGGTCTTTCGCTCCCATAAAAAATAATCCTCCAATCTTTTTTCAAGTTAATTAACTTAAAAAAATGTTTATATAAACATTTTTCACTTCAATTTTACTACAATATATTTTCATAGTCAATAACTTTGCCCAATAGAGATGCTCTTTTGTGGGCGAAAACCCTTTTATTGATTTTAATTTTACTATTATTAAAGAGCTTTTTTAATAATTTTTTTAAATAAAGACATTCTTTTAAAAGCCAAAAGACCTTTTTAGTGTTTTAAAGTTCACTTTAAAGGTCTTTTTTGTATAGTCTCACCCAAAAAAGGACGTTCCTATTGGGTTTTTTATATTATTCTTCGCTTTCTTCTGCTGCTCTTGGTTTCATTAATGGATATAGAACTACATCTCTTATATTATCACTGTTTGTTAAGAATTGTAAGAATCTATCTATTCCAAGTCCCCAACCAGAGATTGGTGGCATACCATATTGCATAGCTCTTATATATTC
>CAKOVP010000041.1 GCA_934122035.1 uncultured Clostridia bacterium
GTGATAACATCGGTGTTCTATTAAGAGGTGTTCAAAGAACAGACGTTGAAAGAGGACAAGTTCTTGCAAAACCAGGAACAATACATCCACATACAAAATTCACAGCACAAGTTTACGTTCTAACAAAGGACGAAGGTGGACGTCATACACCATTCTTCAATGGATATAGACCACAATTCTATTTCAGAACAACAGACGTTACAGGTGTTATCGAATTAGACGCTGGAACAGAAATGGTTATGCCAGGAGATAATGTTAACATGACAATCGAATTAATAACACCAATCGCTATAGAAAAAGGACTAAGATTCGCTATCCGTGAAGGTGGTAGAACAGTTGGATCAGGAGTTGTTGCTGATATAATTGAATAATTATAAAATAGCATATATAAATAGCAAGGGTTACAGAGTTTTGTAATACCTTGTTATTTTTTCGTTTCCCGACTTTTTCTCAACATAGTTTATAATAAGTTACAATTTTTATAAAATTTTAAGAAGAAATATTAAACATATCATAAAAAATAATAATTGATCGCTTATTTTATGTCCCTCAAATTAATTACTTACCAAAAATAAAAAATTCTGATATTCGATTCAGTACAAAATATAATAAATAGAAAAAATTTTTGAAAAATTTATAAAAATATATTTTTATAAATAAAATTTAATTTGAATTTACAAAATGCCTAAGTAGGTTGATATTTTAAATACGAAGACTGGCAATAAATGGTTAAAACAGCGCAAAAAACAACCCAAAAACACAATTCCGAAAATTACCCACTAAAATAGCCTTTTTTAGAACTAAATTAGTGTTAATACCACTAATATACGAACAAAACAGCATTAAAATTATGGGCTTTACCCACTTGTATTTTTAAATGAGGTATGCTATAAATAAATAGCAAGTATTTAATATCTATAAAAAGTTTATAGAATTAAGTATGACCAAAGCATAAACTTTAAAATAGATATTAGATATTTAAAGTTAAAAGCTAAAAATAATTAAAAGCGAAAAACTAAAAGACAACAAAAGAAAAAAGAATAAAAAAATACAAAATGCGAATAATAAGAATAAATCTAGAAAGCAAAGCTAGAAATACGAAACGAAAGGAAGAAGAAAATGGAAGATAACAAAGAATGTTTATATAATAAAAATATGAACAAAAAACAAGAAAAACGGAATAACCCTAGTTGCTTTGGTCGTAACAATAGTTGTTTTATTAATACTAGCAGGAATAAGCCTTAACTTAGTACTAGGACAAAATGGAATAATAAGTAGAGCACAAGATGCAAGAAACCAAACAGTAGAAGGACAAGTAAATACCGAAAAAGCTGTAAATGCATTAACAGATGAAATGGAAGACTTAATATCAGAAAACGAAAATTCTGGAAATGGAGGAAACTCTGGAGGTTCACAAACAACGGTAGAAAATGTAGTAATACCAGAAGGCTACTATTACGTGGGAGGAACAAAAGCAAAAGGAATAGTAATTTCTGATAATGTAGCAGATAAGGAATTAGACAAAGGAAAAGAAGATGTAAGAAGAGATTTAGCTGGAAACCAATGGGTTTGGGTGCCAGTAGAAACACCAAGTAGCTTATATACAACTGTAGCAGCAGGACAAGAACTTGCTGGAAGTACAGGAGTAAAAACTACAAAATATACTAACACTATAATAAGTGGACAAACAAGAGGATTACCTGGAAGTACAGGTTATAGAGAGCCAGATATATTAACTGATTCAGATTATGATGGTACAAAATATGCAACAGCGGGATTTAGTAGTTTAGCAAATATGGCAGAGACTATGAAAAGTGACTATGAAGAAATGATTGCAAGTTTAGAAAAATATAAAGGATTTTATATAGGAAGATATGAGTTAACAGCAAATGGAGAGAAGACAGGAGCTACTCAAACCGATGTGAATTGGTATACATTATATAAAAATTGTAAAACATTAGCTAGTGGAACAAAAGTAAAAACAAGAATGATATGGGGATTGCAATGGGATGCAACATGTAATTGGCTAGATAATTCAGGATTTAGTATAACAAATTCAAGTACTTGGGGAAATCATAAAGATAATACTGCAAACGGAGCAGGAAGTAAACAAAATACAGGCTTTAGTGAAAGTTGGAAGGCAAATAATATCTATGACTTTGCTGGAAACTGTGAGGAATTTACCCAAGAAGCGAGCGACACCATCGGCAGAGCTTACAGAGGAGGCGACTGTAACTACCGTGGTTCTAACTGTCCGGCTTCTAATCGTAGCTACAGCGTTCCTACCTTCACCAACGGCTACTATGGTTCTCGCCCTACTTTATATTTGATACCATGAGATATGGAAGCGATGAGTTCTAAATAAGAACTCAAAACTTCAATGACAAGAAATTAACATAAAGATGACTATGCACCTAAAGCATAGTAAATAGAAATACGCTATGTGGAAAATTTTAGGTGGTACCATAAAATTGTAGAACAGGTAGGAAACGGGGTGAACCGAAGACTAGCTAGATTCAAGAACTTATCTAATAAAAAATTAAACATATTACAAAGATAATACGTTGGAAAAGAATATTCTCTTTCCAATGTATTATTTTTATTTTGGCTCATATACTTAAAAAGGTGATTATTGTGTTTAGAGAGAATAAGAAGTTAAATATAAAAAAGCTAACTGAAAGAGAGAAAAAAAGTAATAGAGACGAAAAGATTAATAAAATTTTTCTAAATAGAAAGAAGAAGAATGACAATGAAGCTGGAAAAAAGTTAAAAAAAGAATCTAGAATAAAAAATTATCAATTAAATAAAAAAGGAGAAATTTCTAGAAAGAAAAGGGTAAAGCTTGAATTTATTTTTGCGAGCTTTATTTTTGTTGTTATGATTGTTAGAGTGGGATATATTCAATTTATAAAAGGAGATAGCTTAAAGCAAATGGCTTATTTACAACAAACTCTTGATAGAAAAATAAGCCCGAAAAGGGGAAATATATACGATACAACAGGAAAGGTTTTACTTGCAACTAGTAGCAGTGTGGAGACTATTACTGTAAATTCTCTAAATATTGCTAAGAAAAATAAAGAGCTTGTAGCCAGAAAATTAAGTGATTTGTTTGAACTTGATTATGATACAGTATTAAAAAAGGTAAATAAAAAAACAGCTATAGAAACAATTGTTAAAAAGGTTGAGAAGGATAAAACAAATGAGCTAAGAGTGTGGCTGGAAGAAAATAATTTGGGATCTGGAATTAACATAGATGAAGATACAAAAAGGTTTTATCCATATAATAATTTAGCATCTCAAATAATAGGATTTTGTGGAAGCGATAATCAGGGTTTAGCAGGAATTGAGGCTACATATGAAAAAGAGCTTAAAGGAGAAAATGGCAAAATACTAAAAATGACAGATGCGAAGGGAATTGATATAAGCAATACATCAGAAAGCTATGAGCCAGCAATAGATGGAAATGATTTAGTACTTACAATAGATGCAACAATACAAGGAATTGCAGAGAAGTACTTAAAAGAAGCTTGTATAGATAATGTGTGTACAGATGGTGGAAACATTTTGCTAATGAACCCACAAAATGGAGATATTTTAGCAATTGCAAGTTATCCAGATTTTAATTTAAATGAACCGTATACAGAATAAGTTACAACTTTTATAAAATTTTAAAAAGAAATATTAAATGCATCATAAAAAATAATAATTGCTAGCATAAGATTAAAATAAAATCAATTTTATTTATAATGTATTCTTTTTATTGACTTTTACCGCCTTTCATTATATACTTTATGCGTAATACTAAAGAAAATTTTGTAAGGAAAAATAATTATAAATTTTAAGAATTAGGTTTGCACCAGAGGAAGGAATGGATTTTAAAATGAAAAACAAAAATATAGTAAAATATTTTGCATCAAGTGTAATAATGTTACTATTAATAGTATTATCAAACAAAGCATTTGCAGATACTGCAACAGTTTCTACAGATACATTAAATTTAAGAAGCAAAACTTCTACAAGTTCGGATATAATAGAATTGCTAAATTCAGGTGATAAATTAGAAATACTTTCAGAAGAAGGAAACTGGTATAAAGTAAAACATAACAATAATGAAGGATATGTTAGCAAAGACTATGTAAAAGTTACAAAAACTGCAACGACTACCACTACCACAACAAGCGAAAATAATAATGATAATAAAAATAACCAAACAACAAATAACAATCAACAAACAAGCACAGTTATAAAATTAAAAAATGATTCATCAGTTAGAATAACACCATTAATAAATTCTAGTGTCATTTCAAATTTAAAATCTGGAACAGAAGTTACAGTAATAACAAAAACAAATAAATGGACATTTATAGAAACAAACGAAATTTCTGGTTGGGTTGTTAGTACTGTACTTTCAGAAGAAACAAAAGCTACAACTGAAGAGACAAATACAGGAGATAGCAATAAAGAAAATTCAGGAGATGCCAGTCAAAATGACACAAAAAATACTGATGATAAAAATAATGAAGACACGACTAATGATGCAAGCAAACCAGATAACACAGAAACAAAATATACAAGCAATAAAACAATGTATGTAAAAGGAACATCGGTATATGTAAGAAATGAAGCTTCTACTTCTGCTTCAATTGTTATTACTCTAATACAAAACACAGATGTTGTTGTAACAGGTGAAAGTGGAGACTGGTATAAAGTAAAATATAATAACTATGAAGGATATATTTATAAAGATTTATTATCTGAAAGCAAAGTTGAAACAACTAACAGAAGTAATGTAGAAAGAACAACATCTATAACACCAATAATAAATGAAGAAGAACAGGAAGAGGAAAAAGATGAAGAAACTGTTACTAATTCTTCTAAAGGAGAAGAGATTGTAGCATATGCTAAACAATATTTAGGATGTCCTTATGTATATGGTGCATCTGGCAGTTCTTCTTTCGACTGTTCTGGATTTACAATGTATGTATATAAACATTTTGGATATTCTCTAAGCCATTCTGCAACAGCCCAATCAAGGGTTGGAACAGCGGTTTCTAAAGAAAATTTACAACCAGGAGATTTAGTATTTTTCCTAGATTATGAAACAATGGATGGAATAGGACATTGCGGAATATACATAGGAGATGGTAATTTCATACATGCATCATCTGGCTCAGGATATTGTGTAAAAATATCTACATTAACATCTGGCAGTTACTTAAGAAGATACGCATCAGCAAGAAGATTAATATAATACTTAAATATAATAAAATAGGGCAATTAAAAAGGAGGAAAATTGAAAAGACCACTTTTTATAATTGCTCTTAGTTTTTTAATAGGAACAATTTTAGGAGCATACGTAAATAAATGTATGCTCTTAATATATGTAATCGGATTTTTAGGAATAATATTTACATTAGTTTTACTATTTTCAAACAATAATCGTCATAAAAAACAAATAATAAGTATATTAATTTTAGCAACGATTTTAATATCATTTACATATACAGTGTTGGAAAATAATAAATATAACAATATTTGTAATAAATTAAATGAAAAAGAAATTACGCTAGAAGCAGTTGTTTGTAGTAGCATAAAAGAAACAGATTATACTTATCAGGTAACTATAAGAGTATTAAAAATAGAGAATAGTAAATTTAAAAATACACAATTAAATTTAATGGCTAAAAAGGGAAAAGACAAAACCCAAATCAACAAATTACAATATGGAAACAAAATTAAAGTAATAGGAACATTCAATAAGGCAGAAGAAGCGAGAAACTATAAGGGGTATAGTTATAGTGATTATTTAAAAACCAAAAAGATATTTGGAAATATGAATTGTGATAATTTAGAAAATATTACAGTTGGTGCAAAAAATAAAGAAAACATAATAAACACATCCATATATAAGCTATCAAGTATATTAAAAGAAAATACTGAAAAAATTTTACCAAAAGATGAAGCTGGACTTTTACAAGGCATTCTTTTAGGAGATAGTTCTAAAATATCTGATGAAATAAAAGAAAACTTTAAAGACTGCAATTTATCACATATGCTTGCAGTTTCAGGAGCACATTTATCTTATTTAATTATTGCGATAAATTTAATATTTAATAAAAACAAAATTGGAATTAGAAACAACTATATAATTTCTATAATTATAATAATAATTTTTATGCTAATAACAGGAATGAGTCCATCTGTAGTAAGGGCTGGAATATGCACAATAATTTCAATTATATCAACACTATTATATAGAAAACAGGATTCAATCACAACAATATCAATAGCATTATTATACACTCTTATAAAAAATCCATTTAGTATATTTGATATTGGAATGCAGCTTTCTTATGCAGGAACTGTAAGTTTAATTTTGTTCTATCCAGAAGTGCAAAGAAAATTCTTAAAAAATAAAAAAGAAGAGAAAGTAAATAAAATTAAGATTAACAAAAATTTAACGACAAATGGCAAAATAAGCAACACAAATAACAAAGAAAATAAAGGAAGATATGGACTAAAAGATAATGTGATAGAAAAGATAAAAAATTATGTACTAGACACAAGTTTAGTTACAATTTGTGCCAATATATTAATTATGCCAATTACAATATATAATTTTAATATAATATCACTAAACTTTATAATTTCTAATTTGGCTACAAGCCAATTTTTAGGGTTCAGCATAATCTTGGGAATGCTTACAGTTTTAACATCGTTAATTTCAATAAAATTAGCAAAATTATTAGCAATATCATTAAAAATTTTACTTGGAATAATTATAAAAATAACAAACAACATTGCAAAGCTACCATATGCAAATATAATAGTTATAACACCACATTTAGTAACAATAATTATTGTATATGTAGTAATATTTTTGGCATATTTTTGTATAAAGAAGAACAAGAACCCAATTAAAATAATAAAAAAATATCAGAAAAAGTTAATAGTAATATTGTTAATTATTAATATTACAGGTGGAATGTTAGATATTTACAATTTAAATATACAAGAACTTCAAGTTTATTTTGTAGATGTTGGACAAGGAGACTGCACGTATATAAAAACTCCAACTAATAAAACAATATTAATAGATGGAGGAGGATCAAGAGATTCTAGCAAATATGATGTTGGAGAAAAAGTTTTATTGCCATATTTATTAGACAGAAGAGTAAATAAATTAGATTATATAATAGTGTCCCATTTTGACGCAGATCACTGTCAAGGCCTGGAGGCTGTTCTAAATACAATAAAAGTAAAAAATATTGTCGTTTGCAAACAAGCAACAGTATCAAAGTTGTACCAAGAGATTATAAACATTTGCAAAAAGAAAAAAGTAAATATAATAGTAACAAAAAGAGGGCAAAAACTAACCATAGATAAATATGTTTATTTTAATATCTTACATCCAGGGGATATAATGTTAGATGATGGAAAAGGTGGGCTAAATGCAAATGCTATAGTTGCAAAAATGTATTACAAAGAAAAATTTTCAATATTGTTTACTGGTGATATAGAAGAAGACGCAGAAAAGAAATTAGTAAAAATATATGGAAACAAATTAAAATGTAATATATTAAAAGTTGCACATCACGGTTCAAAAACATCTAGTACAAGCGAATTTTTAGAGTGCGTAAAACCTAAAATTGCTCTAATTGGAGTAGGAAAAAATAACAAATTTGGACATCCAAATGAAGGTGTATTAGAAAGGTTAAAAAATATATATGCACATATTTACAGAACAGACCAATGTGGCGAAATTTCCCTAAAAATAAACAAACAACTAAAATACAAAATAACAACATATATTAATGAAATGAATGAGAATAAATTAAAAACTATAATTTACTAAAAATTCACAAAAGTTCATAAAATGTATATAACAATATAGAGAGGAATATGCTAAAAAACTGCTTGTAGGTTAGTCAATCATTTGTCACAAATTATTTAAAATAAATACTTTGAGCACCTATATTGCAAATAACGATTCT
>CAKOVP010000042.1 GCA_934122035.1 uncultured Clostridia bacterium
GAAGTAGTAACATAGTGCGAATTAGGGAATATCATAATGTGATTTCTTGAAGCGATAACCTTTCCTGTTAAAGGATTAATCTCGGAAATTTTTTCGACTTCATCACCCCAGAACTCAACTCTAACAGCACTTTCTCCGTAATCAGAAGGGAATATTTCAACAATATCTCCTTTAGCCCTGAAAGTACCGCGTTTGAAATCTAGTTCATTTCTAGAGTATTGCATATTTATTAATTTCTTTAACATACTATCCCTTTCAATCTTCATTCCAGGACGAAGAGAAACAGTTAAATGTTCGTAATCAATAGGGTCACCTAAACCGTAAATACAAGAAACAGAGGCAACTATAATAACATCTCTTGTTTCAAATAATGCAGCTGTTGCAGAGTGGCGTAATTTATCAATCTCATCATTAACAGAAGAATCTTTTTCAATATAGGTATCAGAAGATGGAATGTATGCTTCTGGCTGATAATAATCGTAATAAGATACGAAATATTCAACATTATTTTCAGGAAAGAACTCCTTAAATTCAGAATAAAGCTGACCTGCCAATGTTTTGTTGTGAGCTAAAACTAAAGTAGGCCTTTGAACTTTCTGAATAATATTTGCCATAGTAAAAGTCTTTCCAGAACCAGTAACTCCAAGAAGGGTTTGAAATTTTTTACCTTCTTCTATGCCTTTTGATAGATATTCAATTGCCTGTGGCTGATCACCAGTAGGTTTATAATCGGAATGTAACTTAAACATAATACCTCCTTAAATTCGTCAATATCACTAATATTATAGCAAAATAAAGGCTGAAAGTAAATGGAAAATAAATTTGCTTTGGTACTATTTGGCAACTTTATTTTTGAAAAAACTATTTACTTTATATAGCTAGATATGGTAGAGTATAATTAGTAAAAAATATAGGGGAAAATTCGGTAAAGTTTGACTTTAATTAAGCCTTTATATAGATATAGCATAAATGGCAGAAGCAATGAAACCTTACTTCTTATACCAGATGATTTTCGAAATTTTATATAATTATTTGTCAAAATAAAAGAGCCGAAGTTTACCAAAAGAAAGGAATTTTTTAGTTATGAAAAAACAAACAATTATAGCAATAGTTATTGCAGTAATCTTAGTTCTTGCAATTATAATAGGAGTGGTTGTAGGAAACAGTAAAAAAACAAAAGGAGAAAGTAGTACAATAGAGACAGCTTCTCAAATGAAGGCAATGTTTAAGTCTATTTATAATAAATTAGGAGATGAATTGCCTGAATTGGAAACAGCTAAAATTGATGTAAGTGATGCCTTAACTGTAAAAGATTATACAGGTTTGCAATCAAACGAAAATGTAGAAACACTTGTTGTATCTGAACCATCAATGTCTTCACAAGCATATTCAGCAGTTGCAGTAAAAGTAAAAGCTGGTGCTAATGTAGAAAAGATGAAACAAGAAATGCTAGATAATATTGATATGGCAAAATGGATTTGTGTTTCAGCTAGTAACTTATATATAACAAACAGCGGAAATACAATATTTATGGTAATGTCAGACGAAGACTGGGCAAAACCAGTATATGAAGCATTTAAAGAATATGTAAATAATAATATAGGAAAAGAATTAGAAAAGGTATCTGATGAGGAAGATATAGAACTACCACCAGAAATGCCAGCAGTAATGTAAAAATTTCGCCCAATAGGGACGCTCCTTTTTGGGCGAAATTTTTTAGTTGAAATCGCCCAGTTGGGACATCCTTTTTTGGACGAAAGGAGGAACTATGCTTTTTACAAGTATTAGCTTTTTATATTATTTTTTACCAATTGTATTGATTGTGTATTTTGTTGTGCCAAAGAAGGCAAAAAATTTTGTGTTATTTATTGCTTCTATGGCATTTTATTTTTATGGTGAACCAAAATATATTTTCTTGATGTTAGCGGAAATTTTTATTGCTTATATAGGAGCCATTTTAATAGATAAATACAAAAAGAAAAGCATTTTGGCGGTCACTCTTGCAATTCATATAGGCTTGCTAGTATTTTTTAAATACACAGATTTTTTAATTGCAAATATTAATAATATCTTTGGAGCAAAAATTGATTTATTACAGCTAGCATTACCAATAGGAATCTCATTTTATACTTTTCAAATTATCAGTTATGAAATTGATGTATTTAGAGGAAATGTTAAGGTTCAAAGAAATTTCTTAAATTTAGCAACATATGTAGCTTTATTTCCGCAGTTAATTGCAGGACCAATTGTAAGATATGAAACGATTGAGGACGAGCTTTCTAACAGAAAATATAGTTTTGAAAATTTTGCATATGGAACTAGAAGATTTGTTATAGGACTTGCAAAAAAAGTACTTATCGCAAATATGTTAGGTGAATTTTGTAACAAATTTTCAGCAACTGATGAAAAGAGTGTAGTGTTATATTGGCTATTTGCAATCTCGTATATGTTACAAATATATTTTGATTTTTCAGCTTATTCAGATATGGCAATAGGACTGGGAAGAATATTTGGTTTCCACTTCTTAGAAAACTTTAACTACCCATACATATCAAAGAGCATAACAGAATTTTGGAGAAGATGGCATATTTCACTAGGTTCGTGGTTTAGAGATTATGTTTATATTCCACTAGGAGGAAGTAGAAAAGGAAAATTAATACTTGTAAGAAATCTTATTATAGTATGGCTTCTTACTGGTATTTGGCATGGAGCAAGTTGGAACTTTGTAATATGGGGATTAATGTTTGGAATATTGTTGATAATAGAAAAATTATGGATTGGAAAATACATAGAAAAACTTCCAAACATTTTCAAAAAATTATATGTACTTTTTATAGTAATGATAAGTTTTATAATATTTAATGCGAGCACGATGAAAGAAGCTTTTGCTAATATTGCAGGACTATTTGGTGCAAATTCTACTTGCATAATAAACGATTACACAATATATTATCTAAAAAGTTACTTAATAACAATAGTAATAGCGATAATCGGAGCAACTCCAATTTTGAAAAATGTAATTGAAAAATTAAAAACAAAACCAGTAATGAATAAAATTATTAACATATTAGAACCAATAGCAATGGTAGTAGTTTTGTTGATTGTAACAGCGTACCTAGTTGATAATTCGTATAATCCATTTCTTTATTTTAGATTTTAAAGAGGTGTCAAGTTGAAAAATAATTATAATTTTGGCTATGTCAGCGGTTACATACAGCAAGTATGCGCCCTTGCCTTTGAAACTTATTTTCTTTACAAAAATTTAATTTTTTTTCAACTTAAGAAAGGAAATAATAAAAATGAGTGATAAAGTAAAAAACGTAGTTATTATAATAATGTTCGTGAGCATCTTAGTTATAACTATGATTGTAAATATTGCTAAAAAAGATGATACTATATCAATTTCAGAGAGAAGAAAGCTAGAACAGTTTCCAAGTTTTTCAATATCTAAACTATTCAATGGAACATTCTTCGAAAAATTTGATAAATATACAACAGACCAGTTTACCTACAGAGACAATTTGAGAAAATTAAAAGTAGAAACCGAATTAAATATTTTCAAAAAGAAAGATTATAATAATTTATATGAATACAATGGATATATCATAAATCAAGAATATCCTCTAAATGAAAAATCTATTGAAAATCTCGCAAATAAAGTTAAACAAATAAATGACCAATATTTATCAGAGAATAATAATGTATATTTTACAATAGTTCCAGATAAAAACTATTTTGTAAATAAAGATAATTTAAAATTAGATTATAACAAAATGGAAGATATGTTAAAAGCAGATTTAACGTTTGCTGAATACATAAAAATAAATGATTTGCTAGAATTATCAGACTATTATAAAACCGATACACACTGGAAACAAGAAAATATATTAAAAATCGCAGAAAAAATCGCAAATCAGATGAATGCAAACATATCAAAAAATTATGAAACTATAAAGATTACAGATTTTAAAGGCGTATATAGTGGTCAACTTCCGATTAGCAGTGAAAACGATGAAATAAAAGTGTTAACGAATGAAACACTAAAAAAATGCAAAGTATATAATTATGAAACAAAAGAATATTCTGGTATTTACAATTTAAATAAAATAAATAGTCTTGATAAATACGATATATACCTATCAGGAGCAACGCCAATGCTAACAATAGAAAATCCAGATTATAATGGTACTAAAGAACTAGTAGTATTTAGAGACTCGTATGGTAGTAGTTTGGTTCCATTATTGGTGACAGGATATAGTAAAATAACGGTGGTTGATACAAGATATATATCACCAAAGCTATTAAGTCAATATATAGAATTTAAAGACCAAGATGTGCTATTTATGTACAGTACTTTGATAATAAACAATAGCACAACACTAAAATAAGCATAATCTGATATTAAAGGAGGTTTTATATGATAGAAATAGTATTTAAGTATAAGGCGATTGCATATGACTCAGATGCAAAAGGATTTTATGAACATAGGGGATTTAAAACATATAAAAGAACAGAATTAGATGAGCAAGGGAATGCTTATCCAATATTGCATAGGAGATTAGAAAAATGATATATAGATTACACTTAGTTGGTTAAAAACAAGTACAATAAAAGTAAATATTAAAAAAATATAAATACTAATATAAAATGGAGATGATATTAATGAAAAAATTTTACAAAAATAGAGATAAAATTGCAGATGAAGAAATAAGAAAAATGAAAGAAAGTTATGAAAGCGGTAAAATTGACGAAGATTATATAAGAAAACTTGTAGCAGAACAAAAAGGAGAATTAAGTGTAAATTCAATGTGCTGGACAAAAGAAAAAATTTCTGAAGGAAATTGGAGTAAAATAGAAGATTTAAAAATAAAAACCTTAGATGAAGAAGAGATTTGTATTAAACCAGCTCATGATAAACCTGTTGATGTATTAGACGTTATATTGGGACTGGATGAATCTTATTTAAAAGAAATAAAGGAGGAGACTTTAAGGGCACATAGTGCAGAATATGAATATGTTTTTGTTCCATCTTTTTATGCAGTAATTACTTTAATCTTATATTATATAAATGACAAAAAAGAGGCATTAAAAGTCTATAACTTAAAAAATGCGGTTGTAAGAAAAGAAATAAAAAGGGATAAAGAAATTTATTCTGGTGGATTACCGTTTATTCTTAAATATCTTGAAAGGTTTGCAAAAGATGATTATATAACTGCTGCAAAAACTTCTTTTGCAGATATTATGGAGAGGCTAATAGAACGTAAAAATGATTTAGAAATTAATAAAGAAAAAGATGAATTTATTAATGATATTATTAGTTGTATTGAAAAATCAAAGTGTAGAGGATTGATACTTGAAAAAAGAATTAGAGATTGTGATTATGCAAAGGATAAATACATTGAATATAAAGAAATAGATGGGTATAGAATTTTAAAACATAGAGATGTTGAAAAAGATTGGAAGCACTTAAAGGAAGGGCAAATAAAAAAAGCAAATGAAATAATAAATAATACACCAAAATTTCCAAAGAATGAGCCACCTAAAAACGATCCCTTAAATGCCAATATAAAAGGATGGTTCTCTCAAAGAGTCAGCAAAAAGGACAGAGTTGTTTATAAAAAAGACTATACAGAAAAAGCTATATACATTGCAACTGTATGTGATCATTATAAGAATGCAGAAATGCGCTCAAAATCTAAGGAATCATATAGATAGAAAATACAGTTTTGTGTGTGAATTTTAAAAAAATACTTACAAACATGAGTAAATTTATTATACCCACAAAGGGAACAGCATTATAAAAGAGTGATTGAAACCAACCATAAAACAATAATATACTTTATAGATAGGAGTTTACATGGATAATAGAAAAAGATGTAAGTGGTGTAATATGAAGAATCCACTATATATAAAATATCATGATGAAGAATGGTGTAAGCCAAACTTTGATGAGAAATATTTGTATGAAATGCTTATATTAGAATCTTATCAAGCTGGGCTTTCTTGGGAGTGTGTACTAAATAAAAGACAAGCCTTTGAGATAGCCTATGATAACTTTAATATAGATAAAGTATGCAAATATGATGATGAAAAGGTTATAGAATTGCAACAAAATAAAGACATAATCAGAAATAAATTAAAGATAAAAGCAAGTATAAACAATTCTAAAATATTTAAGGAAATTCAAAAAGAATTTGGATCGTTCGACAACTATCTAAAGACTTTTACAGATGGAAAAACATACTATGAAATAGATAAAACAACATCTCCACTTTCTGATGCTATTTCAAGAGATCTACAAAAAAGAGGAATGAAATTTGTTGGCTCAACAATCATATATTCGTATTTACAGGCAATAGGAATAATCATATCACATGACAAAGATTGTTTCCTTTTCGCCCCAAAAGGTACGTCCCTATTGGGCGATTAGAAGATAAAAATACACATTGAAATAAATCCAAGGCTTCAATGTATAGGAGAAAACATATAAGAAAATATGTAAGCGAAAATGGAGAGATAATAAATGAATATTTTAAAACCACAAAAAATGTTGTTCGACAATTTAAGAAATATTGAAGATCTACAGAATGAATTAGTTGAAAACGATGAAATAGATAATGTTGAAGTAAAAGATTATTTGACAAATAATCTAGAAGCTTTTGATATAACTTTTGATAAGGCAATATTGAATAATGTTTCTATAATAAATAGCAAATTCGAAAAAACGTCTTTTACAGATATAGAATTTAGCAATTGCAATTTTTCAAATACGACATTTGACAATTGTAGCTTTATAAGATGCGAATTTAATAATTGCAAGCTAACTGGGTGTGATTTTATAGAAGATGTTTTGTTTGATATAGGATTTATAGATTCAAATATGGGGTATGCTAATATCTCAATGAGCAATTTAAGAGGAATAATTTTTAACAATACATCAATTAAAAGCGGAAGTTTGCAAGAAAATAAAATAAAGAATATAAACTTTAAAGAAGCGGATTTGAGAGGAACACAATTCTTTAAAACAAGCTTAAATGGAATCGACTTATCAAATAGTAATATAGAGCAAATTGCAGTTTCACTTGAAGATATTAAAGGCGCAAAAATAAACCAGACGCAAGCAATAGATTTAATGTATTTGTTGGGAGTAAAGGTAGTTGAATAATATAAGTATCATTTATATTGAGTATTAGTTGCAAAGAATTTAGCTACATGAGCTCGCCAAATAGGGACACCCCTTTTTGGGCGATTAGTTTTATAATATATTGGAAAATATTTAAATATTTGATAATATGGGGTTATAAAAAATTAGTGCTATTCAATAAGGAGAAATAAAAGTGGAAAGAATAGATAAGATAATAGCTTCTCAAACTAACTATTCAAGAAAAGACGTTAAAAAGCTTATATCTCAAAAGAAAATAAAAGTAAATGATGAGATTGTAAAAAGACCAGAACAAAAGTTTGATGAACAACAGGATGCAATATATATAGATGGAAATAAATTAGATATGAAGAAACACATATATTTAGTGTTAAATAAACCACAGGGATATATATCAGCAACAGAAGATAGAACAGCAAAAACTGTATTAGATTTGGTACCAGAGCAATATATGAGAAAAGGATTATTCCCAGCAGGAAGATTAGACAAAGATACTACTGGAATGATGATTATAACAGATGATGGCGAGTTTGCACATAACATATTAGCTCCAAGAAAACACATAGAAAAAACATA
>CAKOVP010000043.1 GCA_934122035.1 uncultured Clostridia bacterium
CATATAACTTGTTGTTTGAATAATTGAGCAAAATATTGAAATATGGGGATTTGTGAAATTTTGATAAAAATAATCTAAAGTTATATAAATTTTTTAAAATATGTGGTTACAATAATGAAAAAAAATCCAACCAAGAATAATTAAAAATAATGAGGCTTCAGAATCAAATTTAAGAGAGTTTTATAAGAAAGTAATATAGTTTGTTGTTAGGATAAATAGCTTAAATACTAGTAATAGCAAGGAATTGCAAGATTTTGCGGGTAGGACCATATATGTATGGTTTTATATTTTGTTCCTACTCCTTTTTGCACAAAACTTTGATTTTGTGCAATGTTTTATATTTATTATAAATATGATAGCCCCTATGCTACCTTACAAGTTACTATAGCTATTTTATATACTAAATAAATTTAAAAGTCAATACTATTCAATTTTAATATAAATTAATAAAGAATCGTTTTCTATTTTGAAAAGCGATTCTTTATTATATAAGATATTTTTTATAGTGTAAAACTTAAAATTTTAGTTTTCTTTTCTCTTTTTTATTTTTGTCATTATATTAATTTTACTTATATTTAATTTATTATATTGTAATATTATTTATAAATGTCTTAAATTCGATTCTGATGCGTATCTATTTATAATATTTTTTAATTTTCTCTACGAATTCCTCATTGCTTTTTGTTTCCATCATCTGAGTTATTATTTGTTCTGTTACTTCTGCAACTGGCATACTAGACATTGCTTTTCTTAAAGCAAATACTGCTGATAATTCTTCTGAAGTTAGCAATTTTTCTTCTCTTCTTGTACCAGATTTATTTATATCTATTGCAGGGAATATTCTTTTCTCAGAAAGAGATCTATCTAGATGTACTTCCATATTTCCAGTTCCCTTAAATTCTTCAAATATAATATCATCCATTCTGCTACCTGTCTCTACTAGTGCTGTTGCTAATATTGTTAGACTTCCACCGTTTTCTATATTACGAGCTGCACCAAAGAATTTTTTAGGTTTATGTAATGCAGCAGGATCAAGGCCTCCCGACAAAGTTCTTCCTGAAGCAGGAACAACTAAGTTATAAGCTCTAGCAAGTCTTGTTATACTATCTAGTAATATAACTACGTCTTTTCCCTGCTCTATAAGTCTTTTAGCTCTTTCAAGCACCATTTCAGATACCTTTACATGATGTTCTGGTAATTCATCAAATGTAGAGTATATTACATCACCCTTTATAGAACGTTTCATATCTGTAACTTCTTCTGGTCTTTCATCTATTAATAATACTATTAAAATTGCTTCTGGGTTGTTTTGAGATATACTATTTGCAATCTTTTTTAGTAGTGTTGTTTTTCCAACTTTAGGTGGTGCAACAATCATTCCTCTTTGACCTTTTCCAATAGGGCATATTAAATCTATCATACGCATCGCATATTCATTAGGTGCGGTTTCTAGCTTTATTTTTTCCTCTGGGTAGATAGGTATTAAGTCATCAAACTTTTTTCTCTTATAGGCTATTTCTGGAGCATCTCCATTTACTTCACCAACAAATATTAATGCTGGGAATTTTTCTCCTTCTCGTGGTAAACGAGCTATTCCTTTAATTTTATCTCCATTGTCAAGCCTGAAACGTCTAATTTGAATAGGCGAAACATATACATCTTTAGGGCTTGATAAATAATTTTCACCTCTTAAAAATCCGTAATTGTCTGGTAATACTTCTAAAACACCTTCTACAATGAAGTCTTCTTTTGTTGTAAGTTTATATTTTAAATTTGAATCATCTTTTGCATCATCATCAATTTGAAATTTAGCAGCTGCAGTTTCAAAATCCATAGGAGAAGTATTAGTATTGTCTTTTTCTTCCTCAGAATTTTCATTGCTTTTTATATCTTCCTCTACAGAAGGCAATTCATTTTTCTCTGCTTTTTCTGCTTTGTCTAAATTAATTAGTTCTTTAATTAGCTCGTCCTTCTTCATTTTAGTAACATTTTTAAGGCCTTTTTCTTTTGCAAACTGACGTAATTCCACTAGGGTACAGTTTAATAAATCCATTTGTTTTGTCCCTCCATACCCCAAAGGAATTCTGCTTCCATTGGGATAAAATCTTATTTGTTCATATCTATATAAACTCTCTCATTAGGTAAGTACATATCTAGTTTTTCTCTTGCAACTTCTTCAATATATTCTGGCGAATTAACATTCTCTTTAGTTTTAGTTAATTCATCATTTGTCTCCTTAGCGGTTTCTAATTGTTTTGAATATGTTGAAGTTTCTGTTTGATATTGATTTAATGTTTTTTGTTGTGAAATTAGTGTTACAACGAAATATGTTAAGCATATAGCTATTATTATGTTTCTATAAATTTTTTTCATATGATTTCTCTCCATTTTCAACTCTAGTTATATATTTCTACATTTTTGGGTAAAATCCTTTTTATTTTTCTCTTTTTTTGACTTTTTTTCTGTTTTATTTTTATGTATTATGATAGATTTGATATTTATTGTAAGAATTTTGAAAGATTTTAGCATTTTTTTGCGAATAATAGTCCATATCCTTATAATTGGATAAAGTATTATTTTCAAAATTTTTAATATTACATTTTTTATTGTTGTAATTATTAATACATTAAATTTTACAAAATATTTGCTTATTAGTGTAAAATATACTAATAGTCCCAAGATTAATGCTAAAAATATATAGAAACGAAGAGTTCCATTACTAAATATAAATAAAATTATTATTAAAAATATTCCTGTTACAATTCCAAATAATATATCTTCTATATATGTTACAAAATCATTTGTTTTGAATGATTTTCTAAGTATTCTAAATATATCAAAGAATATACCTATTATAATTCCACATAGGCAATATATTAGAAATAAATAGGCTTGATTTTCTGTTAAATTTTTCATTGTTTTCTCCTATTTTATTTAAATATTTTGCCTAAAATTCCAGCACTTCCTGCTTTTTTATTTGGTTCACTATCACTATAACCCATATTAAATATTTCGCCTTCTATTATAACTTCTGAACTGTCTATGCTTAATTTATTTATTCTTAAATCTTCTCCTTTTATAGTAAGTAGTCCAAATCCCTGAGTCTCAACAATTACAATCTGGTCATCGAAGCTAAGTACGTCTACTACACCTGTAATTGTTAATTTTTCTCTATTTTCCAAAATTAAATTTTGTACAACATTATTGTTTTGAGGAATATTTTTTCTATCATCCATAATTAATCATGATTCCTTTCCTTTTGTTTGTTCACAATTAATTATATTCATATCTTGTCTATTTTAGAACACTTTTTAAATAACTATCTATAAATCCATTTAAATCTCCATCCATAACGGCTTGAACGTTTCCTGTTTCGTAATTTGTTCTGTGATCTTTTACTAATGTATATGGGCAAAATACATAAGAACGAATTTGACTGCCCCATGCAATATCCATTTGAATACCTTTTAAATCCTCTATTTTTTCTTTATTTTCTTTTTCTTTTAAATTTAAAAGTTTAGATTTTAACATTTTCATAGCCGTTTCTCTATTTTGAATTTGCGATCTTTCAGATTGACAGGTTACAACTATGTTTGTTGGTATATGAGTGATTCGAATTGCAGAAGATGTTTTATTTATATGCTGTCCCCCAGCTCCAGAAGCTCTGTATGTGTCTATTCTCAAATCATCTGGATTTATGTCTATTTCAATGTCTTCACTTATTTCTGGTAAGACTTCTACAGAAGCAAATGAAGTATGCCTTCTTCCTCCTGCATCAAATGGAGAAATTCTAACTAATCTGTGAACTCCAATTTCACCCTTTAAATAGCCATATGCATATTCTCCTAAAATTGAAAAAGTAACACTCTTTATTCCAGCTTCGTCTCCATCTAAATAATCTAACTCTTTTACTTCATACCCATTCTGAGAAGCCCATCTTGTATACATTCTGTATAACATTTCTGCCCAATCTTGTGCTTCTGTTCCTCCTGCACCAGGATGAATTGTTAAGATAGCATTATTTGAATCATACTTACCAGATAATAATGTTGATATTTCCAATTTTTCTATGCTATTTTCTAAAATATTAGTTGTATTAAAAATCTCCTCTATTTCAGCATATAAGTCTGAATTTTTTGATATTAGATTTTGTTCATTATTCATTATAAAATTAGACTTTATAAGTTCTACGCCATTTGGCAATTCTTTTATTTCTTCATATACTAAGTCATTCAACTCTAGTGTATATTTAAGATTATCATTTATTTTTTTATAATTTTCAGTTTTACTTTTTATTCCATTTATTTTTTTCAATACTTTTCCTGAATTAGAAGAGTTATTCCAAAATTCAGGATTTGTAGTTTGTTCTTCAAGTTCCTTTAATTGTTTTTCTAACCCAACAATGTCAAAGAGAACCTCCGATTTCTAATAATCTTTCACTTAGATTTTGTAATTTTTTTGTATTTTCTTCTAAACTTATCATATTTCTCTCCTTAACTCTTTTTTTACAAGCTTATAATCTGGCATATAATATTCTACTAAATCCCAAAATTTTTTCGAATGATTCATATATTTTAAATGGCATAATTCATGTAAACATACATACTCTATTGCTTGTCTGCTATATGCCATCAAATTTAAGTTTATGCTTATTTTTCTTTTAGAAGAACATATGCCCCATGTAGCTTTTAATTTCTTTATTTTGACTTCTAGTGGATATAAACCAGTTTTTTCTTGAAGGTACTCCATAGCAGATTTTACTTCTTCTTGGGCTATATTTCTATAGTATTTTTCTATGAGCTTTTTTATAGAAAATATCTGAATATCTTTTGAAGAATTTTTAATTTCTCTATTTAATTCACAATAGATGTTTTGTAAATCCTTATAAATTTTGTTTCTGCCATTATCTTTATAAATTATTTTTAATGTGTAAAATTTTCCTAATACACTAATTTTATCTCCATCTTGATAATTAAATTTAGTATTCATAAGGCTTGCTTGTTCTTGTTGTTTTTTGTAGATCCAATTAGCTTTATTTTCTAGCAAATTTTCTATATAGTTATTCTCTGCTTTTATTGGAGCTTTTACGATTACTTTTCCATTTTTTATTTGAATATATGTATTTTTTATTTTTTCTCTTATTAGTGTATATTCTATTCCATTATATGTTAATTGTTCTGATATTAAATTTGCCACAGTTTTTTACCTTTCAATTACGTTTAACATTATATCATACTAGTTGTATTTTTTTCAAATCTTCAATTTTGATTATTTCTCCAGATTTCATTTTGAGTATTCCATTATAATTATCTATTCCTTTTATTATGCCAATTAAAGTCTTGTAGCATCCACCTTGTTTCTTTTTATCCTTTTCAAAATATGTAATTATTATTTTTTGAAAAGGATTTTTTAATATGACTTCCAAACTTTCACTTATTTGTTCTTTTTCATCTTCGGAAAGACTAATTTTATTTTCGGTTATTCTGGCTTCTTCCGAGACGGCATCTTCATATCCTTCTAATGCAGAAAATGGGGCAAATTGAGCAGACCTGTTTTCTAAACTCATTCTAGGATGTTTTTTGGAAGTTGGATGTTCTAAATTTATAATGTCATCATATTTATGTTCAAAATTCATATTCTAGCCTTTATGCCCTCCAATCTGACCATTTCTTTCAATTGTTGTTGCGTCTTTTTCTAAATCCATTGCCTTTATTATAGCATTTTTACCATATTTGTTTTTTATATTTATAATTGCATTTTGAATATTTTTTTCTTTTTCTAGTTGTATTTTTTCTTCCTTTTGTTTTTTCTCCAATTCTTTATAATTTGTAAATAAATCTATTTGTTCAAATTTATCTTCTTGCTTTTTTATTTCATCTTCTTTTAATAAATTTCCAACAGTAAGATAAATTTTTCTAATAAGTAGATTTTTATTTATAATTTTATCATAAAGTTTTATAAAACCATTACTTATTTGTTTTGTAGAAGAACTATGTTTATCTAGTCTAAATGTTCCATGTGCTGGTTTTGGAACTCTTCTTCCATATCGATCTTCTTTAATTTCTCCTGTATAGCTTTGACTATATCTTGCATTTTTTAAATTTTCTACATCGTATTCTATTGTAAGAACCAACATATCTGTAAAATAATTTTTTTCTATCATATCAAGAACAAGTTTGTCTGCCATCTCTTTTATTATCAACTTTGTTTGTTCATAATTATATGGACAATGTAATACCTGCCCAGAGCACAAGCTTTTATTAGCTGGCTTACAAGCTTTTACACTCTGAATTGTAGTACATTCCCAGCCCCAACTATGGTCTATTAATAATTCAGCATTAACTCCAAATAACTTGTAAAGTAATTCTTCATTTTCCGTTGAACACCTTGCCACATCCCCCATGGTATATATTCTGTATTTTTCTAGCCTTTTACTATAGCCCTTCCCCACTCTCCAAAAATCTGTAATTGGTTTATGATTCCATAATTGCTTTCTAAAACTCATTTCGTCTAATTCTGCAATTCTAACACCATACTCATCTGGTGTAATATGTTTTGCTTTTATATCCATTGCAACCTTTGCTAAGAACATATTTGTTCCAATTCCAGCAGTTGCTGTAATTCCAGTGGTTACATATACATCTCTAATCATTTTAGTTACTAATTCTTTTGGAGTTAGTTTGTATGTATTTAAATAATTGGTTAGGTCGCAAAATATTTCATCTATTGAATATACATATATGTCTTCTGCAGATATATATTTTAAATAGGTGTTATATATTTTTGTGCTATATTTCATATAAAATGCCATTCTTGGCGGTGCAATAATATAATCTAATGCTAAATTTTTATTTTTTTGTAATTCTATATCATTATAAGATTTTCCTAGCAATTCATTATTGGTAGCAATTCTTTTTCTATAATTATTTATATTCTTAACTTTTTGTACCACTTCAAAAAGTCTAGCTCTTCCAGGTATACCATATTTTTTTAGACTTGGTGAAACTGCTAGACATATTGTTTTTTCTGTTCTTGAATCATCTGCCACAACCAAATTAGTTGTTAGTGGGTCTAGATTACGTTCCATACATTCAACTGATGCATAAAATGATTTTAAGTCTATTGCCGCATAAATCCTATTCACAAAAATTCACCCCATAGATATATGATATCACACTTTATTAGTATTGTAAACATATGTTTGCTATTTTCGCTGAATTATCTGCTATTGCACCATCAACATTAAGAGCATTACTGGCAAACAATGTAGATAATCCAAGTTCTACAAT
>CAKOVP010000044.1 GCA_934122035.1 uncultured Clostridia bacterium
TCAATGATATTAACAACAGAAAGCATAGTAACAGACAAGAAAGAACCAAAAGCTTGTGGATGTGGAGACCATAATGACGGTGCTGGAGACATGGGCGGAATGTATTAATAAAATAAGAAAAAAATATAATAAAAAAAGAACTAGATTAATCTAATTATCTAGTTCTTTTATTTCTTCTTTGATTTTGCTAATATACTAAAACTTTTTACTTTCTGCAACTGCAAGCTCATCGCATCTATTGTTAAATTCATTATCTGCGTGACCTTTAACTTTTATAAAAGTAACATCGTGAATTTTAGTAAGAGAATAAAGTTCTTGCCAAATTTCTTTATTTTTTACAGGACTTCCGTCCGCAGTTTTCCAGTTCTTCTTAATCCAACCGTAAATCCACTTTTGATTAAAAGCGTTTACAACATAAGCACTATCACTATGCAAATTTACTTTACAGGGTCTTTTTAAAAGTTTTAAAGCTTCTACTACGGCAGTAAGTTCCATAATGTTATTTGTTGTATCTTTAGAACCACCAGATATTTCTTTTTTATTGTCTCCAAGCATTAAAACAGCAGCCCATCCACCAGGACCAGGATTACCAGAGCAAGCACCATCTGTATATATTGTAATTTCTTCCATAAAATATATTCCTCCTAAAAAATAAGCTAAAATTTTTAACTTTAGTCATATAAATTCGATTATAATAGATTTATTTTTTTAAAATTTTATAGGGATAAATATTAAAATTGAAAATTAAATAACATTTTTATTAGCTTTTTGTTTTAGTTTTTTACAAAAATTGACAAAATAATTGCTACATTACTTACGATATAATAATTTTTAGTGGCTTCAATTATTGTAAATAACTAAACTTTGTGATATTATAACAATAAATTTACAAATTTACAATAGAAAGGAGCCTAAAAATATGAGCAGAACGGTTGGAATAATAGCCGAATACAACCCATATCACAATGGACATTATTATCATATGTGTAAAGCAAAAGAAAAAGCAAATGCAGATTATTGTATTGCCGTAATATCTGGCAATTTTACGCAAAGAGGCGAACCGTCTATTGTAAATAAATGGTCTAAAGCTTATATGGCAATATGTGGAGGAGCAGATCTTGTTATAGAACTTCCAACTGTTTATAGTATTTCTAGTGCGGAAAATTTTGCATCAGGAGCAATAAAAATATTAAATAGTTTAAATATAGTAGATAGTGTAGCGTTTGGCGCAGAAACAGAAGACCTAGCTGCATTAAACAACATAGCAACAGTGCTTTACACAGAGCCAAAGGCTTATAAAAATATATTAGCTCACGAATTAGATAAAGGAATATCATTTGCAACTGCAAGAGAAAACGCAGTAATGATGTATTTGAATGACATAAAAAGATATGCAAATATTTTAAATGAGTCCAACAATATTTTAGCAATAGAATACTTAAAAGCACTAAAAACTCAAAAGAGTAAAATAGAACCAATTGCAATAAAAAGACAAAAAGTCTATTATAACGAAACAAAAATTGTAGATGGATTTGCAAGTGCAACAGCAATTAGAAAATTAATTCAAAGAAGAGAATTTGAAGATTTAAGAAAGGTAATTCCAAATAGTTCGTATCAAATTTTAGGACAAGAACTAAGAAATGGTCATGTAGTTTTAGGACTAGAGCAGTACGAAAAAGAAATAATATTTATATTAAGAAAAATGACAATAAAAGAAATTGCAGATTTACCAGATGTTTCAGAAGGACTAGAAAACAGCATAAAAGCTTCTGCGGAAAATTGCAATAATTTGAATCAATTAATAGATGGAATAAAGTCTAAAAGGTTTACAAGAACAAGAATCCAAAGAATTTTACTTTATGCACTATTAGGAATAAATAAAAAAATGATGCAAGATTCAAAAAAGGAAAATCCATATGTAAGAATTTTAGGCTTTACTCAAAGAGGAAAAACATTAATATCAGAAATATGCAGAAGAAATCCAAAAATAAATATGGTAACGTCTGTAAAAAAATTCATAGAAAAAAACAATAACAAACAACTTGTAGAAATGCTAAATGAAGATATATTCGCAACAGATATATACACACTTGGCTATGAATATGAATCAAAAGCAAAATTAGATTTTACAAACAATATGATAATAACAAATTAAAATTACATTTTTATTACAGTTACATTACAATTGTGTACAAAGATTGAAAATCATACATTTATAGAATATAATCCTATTAATATAAGTGCAAAAACTTTTATTAGAAAAATAAAAGATTTTGATTTGTTTTTACTTTAGAAAAACAAAGAGGGGAAAAGCTATGAATAACCAAACCTTTGCAGACTACATATTATCAGAAAAAGACTGGATAAAGAAAATGGAAATAATGTATTACTTAAATAAAAGAGGAAACATTTTCTTTGACAATTCAGTAGTATTTAAAACAGAGCTATTAAAGCTATTTTTAGACAATACACCAGATTTAAACTTTGACAACAATATGCTTATAACGGCTTCTTTGTTATGCAACTGCAAAAAAGTAGATAATTTTGCAGATATGAACAAAGTAAAAACATATGCAAAAGAAGGTGCTGAATACCTTTCTCTACTAGGCTTTGACGACAGATTTTGTAGAATATGTGAACAAATAAACAGATACAGTGAGTCTGAACCAAGGGAGCCAGAAGCAGATGTATTAGAGCTTATAGACCAGTTTGGAGGAATGCTTTTAGATAGACCAGAAAGAATAGGATTTAAAGTAGACGAAGCTTTAGTGCTTTTAGAATTTAGAAACTTAAAAGGAAAAGAAAATAGATATCTAGAAACATTTAAAGACTTTGTAAACAGAATGGAGGCTATAAAGGTATGAGTTTAGCAAATGAGAAAGACATAATAATTCCTGGAACAACAGGATTAATAACAGCTGCAAAAATAGAGGCTAACTTATTTAACAAAAATTCGGCAAATAAAGAAAAAGGAGACGAGCTTTTAGCAAAACAAATTAGAAACATAGAAAAAGTACATAGTGTTTTAGAAGGTAGAGCAAATGGAATAAAACTAGAGGATCTTGTTGATCCTGAGAGAATATCAAATGATAAAGCAAGACTAGACATGCAAGAAGAACCAGTTTCAAAAGGAAGAGCTTATGAAGATTGGATGTCTAGAGAATAGAGAGTAAAGGTTGAAAAAAATGTTAGTTTTTTTCAACCGTATTTATATTTTAAGGAAGGAATCATACTAAAAATGGAAGAAATATTTGCAGATTTACATGTACACATAGGAAGAAGCGAAAATGGAAAACCAATAAAAATAACAGCTGCAAGAAGTTTAAATTTTGCAAACATTGCAAGAGAATGTGCAGATAGAAAAGGTATAAATGTAGTTGGAATAATAGATTGTGCATCACCATACGTAATTGAGGACATCGAAAATTTCCTAAAAACTGGAGAAGCATACGAAATAGAAGATGGAGGAATAATATACAAAGACAAAGTTTGCATATTACTAGGAAGCGAAGTAGAAACATCAGAAGTAGGCAGAAATGGAAAATGTGGAGCAGCACATAATATTTGTTTCTTTCCACATTTAAAAGATATAAAAGCATTCTCGCAAGAAATGAGCCATCATATAAAAAATATAACACTAAGCACACAAAGATCTAATATTTCTGGCTATGAATTAATAGATATAGTAGAAAAATATAATGGAATTTTAATTCCAGCCCATTGCTTTACACCATTTAAAAGCTACTATGGTAATTGCACAGACAGAATGAAAGATATATTTAAAGAAAAATTTGATAAGATATTTGCAATAGAACTTGGTCTTAGTGCAGATACATATTTAGCAGATATGATTTCCGAATTAGAGGGAAGAACATTTGTAACAGATTCAGATGCACATTCACTACCAAAAATTGCAAGAGAATACAATAAAATGTTAGTAAAAGACATAAGTTTTAAAGAAGTTGTAAAAGCATTAAAAAATGAAGATGGAAGAAAAGTTCTTTGCAATTATGGATTAGACCCAAAACTTGGAAAATACCATAGAACATTCTGCGATAATTGCAATCAGGTAATAGAAACAAAAGAACCTGTAACAGAGTGTCCAAATTGCGGAAGCAATAAAGTAACATTTGGTGTGTTTGATAGAATTGAACTAATAAAAGATAAAAAAGAAAGCAAGAGCCCAGAAAATAGACCACCATATATTTATCAAGTACCATTAAGCTTCATACCAGGACTTGGCGGAAAAACAATAGAAAAATTATTAGATAAATTTGGAACAGAAATGACAATACTTCACAAATTATCTAAAGATGATATAGAAGCTGCAGTAGGAGAAAAACTTGCAAACCAAATAATACTTGCAAGAGAAGGAAAAATGAAAATACACGCAGGTGGAGGCGGAGTATATGGCAAAGTAGAAACTGCAAAAACATCTTCAAACTCATTATAAAATTGTAAATTATAAATTTTAAAAAAATAATACAGTTGTAAAAAGAATATTCTGAGTCAAAACATCTTCAAATTTATTTTAAATTATAAACGGTCAATTTAAAATAAGTTATTTGAGTTATTGACTTGAATATTTTTTTCCAATGTATTATTTTAGATAAAGCAATTATAATATAAAAAATACAAGTTCTAATCCTAAGATTATTGAATAGACATTATGTATAAACATAAATCTTAGGAGGAAAATATTTTGAGAAGAAATAGAAGAGAACATAACATAAAAAATATTATTATACAATATATTGCCGAAAATGTAAGAAGCTATTTAATATTGATAATAATATTTTTTATAGGTTTAATGCTAGGTGTGGTATTTGTAAATAATTTAAATAGCACTCAAGAAACGCAAATAACAGGTTATATAAACAATTTTATAAGTTCAATAAAAGAAAATTATCAAATATCTACTAGTAAATTGTTATGGAATTCTATATTAAACAACGTAAGTATTGCAATAATACTATGGTTTCTTGGTTTAACCATTATCGGAGTACCAATAATTTATTTATGTATAGGATACAAAGGATTTGGACTTGGATTTACAATTGCCTCTTGTATTGCAACACTTGGAACAGGAAAAGGAATACTATTTACAATCTTAATGTTACTACTTCAAAATATAATATTAATTCCAAGCATATTAACGCTTGCAACAAGTGGGATAAATGTATACAAGCTAATAATGGAAGACAGAAGAAGAGAAAACATAAAACTACAAATAGCAAAACATACAGTATTTTCAGTTTTAATATTAGGATTATTAATTTTAAGTTCAATAGTAGAAACGTATATATCAGGGAAAATAGGAATAATGTTATTAAAATATATGCAATAAATTTTAACATATATATACTTTGTTAAACGTTTACGTAATGTTTTAAAATAAATATTTGCAGAAAAGAAAATAATTTGTAGAATTTTGCAAAAATGTATTTACAATTTGGCAATATTTTGATATAACATACACATAGTTATGTAAATTATCTATAAAATATAAAAATATAAAGAATAGGGGAGTTCAAATGGAAAAGCAAGTAAAACTTTTTTTAGATTTTCTTAAAAATGATAAAAAATTATCAGACAACACACTACAATCATACAGAAGAGACATAGAACAATATGAGGAATATGTAGCAAACAACAAAATTAACTATTTGAAAGTAACACAAGACACTATACTAGAATATATGGAATATTTAAGAGAAGAAAACAAAAAAGAATCAACAATATCAAGAAGCCTAGCATCAATAAGATCTTTTTATCAATATTTAATTAGAACAAAAAAGATAAAAAAAGATCCAACACTTGCTATCGAATCACCTAAAATAGATAAAAGAAAACCAAATATATTAACATCAAAAGAAGTTGAACTATTATTAGACCAACCAAAAGATGTAGACTTAAAAGGTACAAGAGACAAGGCAATGCTAGAATTTGCCTATGCAACAGGAATGAGAGTTACAGAAATGATAAATCTAGATTTAGAAGATGTAAAACTAGATGAAGGCTATGTAATTTGCAAAGGCAGAAACAAATCTAGAAACATACCACTTGGATCAATGTCTCTAAAAGCATTAAAAGAATACATAGACGAAGCAAGACCATACTTAATTAGAAACGAAGAAGAAGAAGCCCTATTTGTAAATGTAAATGGAACAAGACTTACAAGACAAGGTTTCTGGAAAATAGTAAAATACTATAAAGAACAAGCACATATAGAAAAAGACATAACACCACACGTATTAAGACATTCATTTGCAACACATCTACTACAAAATGGTGCTGACTTAAAAGCAATACAAACAATGCTTGGACATTCAGATATATCTTCAACACAAGTATATATGCAATTCCAAGATCCAGGAATAAAAAATGAATATAAAAAAGCTCATCCAAGAGCATAAATGAGTAAAAATAAAAATCGCCCAAAGGGGGCATCCCTTTTTGGGCGAAAAATAATAAAGAATTCCAATATAATAATTATTATATCAGAAAAAATTTACAAAAAAATCTTGAAAGAGCTGAAAAATAGGCTTCATTTTAATGATGAAAAACTCATTAAAAAAATTTAAAAAAATTTTTAAATTTGTATTGACAAAAATAATAACCTATGGTATTATAATAACTGTCGTTAGGAAATACACAAAAATGCAGGTGTAGTTCAATGGTAGAATTCCAGCCTTCCAAGCTGGCTATGCGGGTTCGATTCCCGCTACCTGCTCCATATTTTGAAACTCTAAAGTGTTGATAAAATCATCATTTTAGAGTTTTTGTTTTACAAATTAATGGAGGTAAGAATGATATACTTAAACATAAAAGAAATATTAAAACAAAAAGGCAAAACAAAATATTGGTTAGTAAAAAATATGGAAGGAGGATATCAGAGCATAAGCAATATGATGAATAATGAAACAACTGGCATAAAATTTGAAACATTAGAAAAACTTTGCAAATTATTAAATTGCACACCAAATGATATAATAAAATTTAAATAAAATACTTGAATTTTATTAATTAAATATATAAAATAATGTAAATGCAGATGTAGTTTAGTGGTAGAACTTTGCCTTCCCAAGGCAATAGTGTGGGTTCGATTCCCATCATCTGCTCCATAAGATAAAATCGTCGCACCAATGTGACGTTAATGATTAAATCAATCTGAAAAGATTGATTTTTTTGTGCGTTATTGCAAAG
>CAKOVP010000045.1 GCA_934122035.1 uncultured Clostridia bacterium
GAAGCTATTAAATTAATGAAAGATGCAGGAGAAGATTACAAGGTAGAACTAATAGAAGATTTACCAGAAGACGAAGTTTTATCATTTTACAAACAAGGTGAATTCACAGATTTATGTGCAGGACCTCACTTAATGAGTACTGGAAAAGTAAAATGTGTTAAATTATTATCAACTTCAGGAGCTTACTGGAGAGGTGACGAGAAGAATAAAATGCTTCAAAGAATTTATGCTATATCATTCCCAAAGGCAAGCTTGCTTGAAGAACATTTAGCAAAATTAGAAGAAGCAAAACAAAGAGATCACAGAAAATTAGGAAAAGACTTAGAACTATTTATGACACATAAATTAGTAGGTTCAGGACTTCCAATGTATTTACCAAATGGTGCAACAGTAAGAAGATTACTAGAAAGATACATTCAAGACAAAGAAATAAGAATGGGTTACAAACACGTATACACACCATCACTTGCAAATGTTGAATTATACAAAACATCAGGACACTGGGATCACTACAAAGAAGATATGTTCCCAGTAATGAAAATGGACAACGAAGAATTAGTATTAAGACCAATGAACTGCCCACATCATATGTTAATATTCAAGAGCAAAATGCGTTCATACAAAGACTTACCAATAAGAATTGGTGAATTAGCACACGACTTTAGATATGAAGACAGCGGAACAGTTTGCGGTATTGAAAGAGTACGTGAAATGTGCCAAAATGATGCACACTTATTCGTAAGACCAGATCAAATAAAAGATGAAGTTGGAAAAGTTGTAAAATTAATACTAGATGTATACAAAGACTTTGGATTTAAAGACTACAAATTTAGATTATCGTTAAGAGACAAAAACGACAAACACAAATACTTTGATGATGACGAAATGTGGGACAAGGCAGAAAGTCAACTTCGTGAAATACTAACAGAACTAGGATTAGACTTCTACGAGGCAGAAGGAGAAGCAGCATTCTATGGACCAAAGCTAGACGTACAATTAAAATCTGCAATAGGACATGATGTAACAGTTTCAACTTGCCAATTAGACTTCTTATTACCACAAAGATTCGAACTAGAATACATTGGCGAAGATGGAAAAGCTCATAGACCAGTTGTAATACACAGAGCAATACTTGGAACACTAGACAGATTTATGGCATTCTTAATAGAAGAAACAAAAGGAGCATTCCCAACATGGCTTGCACCAGTACAAGTAAAAGTACTTCCAATATCAGACAAACACTTAGAATATGCAAACAAAGTAAAAGAAGCATTACAAGATAAAGAAATAAGAGTAGAAGTAGACGATAGAGCAGAAAAAATCGGATACAAAATACGTGAAGCACAACTTCAAAAAGTTCCATACATGCTAGTTGTTGGAGATAAAGAACAAGAAGCAGGAGAAGTCGGAGTTCGTAACAGAAAAGACGGAGACGTTGGAGCAATGAAGCTAGAAGACTTCGTAGAAAAAATAGATGAAGAAATAAAAACATTTGCAAAATAAAATATATAAATATATTTTCAAGCCACGATAACGAAATTTTCATCGTGGCTTTTAAAGAATTATTAAAAAGTTTAATTTTATTAAATAAAAATTTTAGTAGGATAATAAGGAAAACTGTGATATACTAGTGCTAAATAATATTATTATGATGTGGAGGTAAATATGGAAAGTGTAGACGTGTTTAATAAAAGAAGAGAAAAGTTAGAAAATATAAGAGAAAGAGGAAAACTGGATAAAAATGAATATAGTATTTCGGTTCATGTTTGGCTTCTTGATGTACCTACAATAAATCCTTCATATAACTTATTGAAAAACTATTATGACCTATATATGAAAGGAAAAATATTTATGCAATAACGTATAAGTGATTTACTTAGTTAATGGTTACATAAACAGGTTGCAATTTATTTATTTTTGTGATATTATAAACAATAGATTTTATAAATAGGAGATTATAATGTTAGAAGTAATAGAAGATACATTAGTAGATGCTATAAAATTAATACCATTTTTATTTTTGGCATATTTGCTAATGGAATTTTTGGAACATAAAACAAGTTCTAAGACAAAAGAAATTGTAAAAAAATCTGGAAAGTTAGGACCTTTGTGGGGAGGCGTATTAGGTATATTTCCACAATGTGGATTTTCAGCTGCTGCAGCAAATCTTTTTTCTGGAAGAATAATTACATTAGGAACATTAATTGCTGTATTTTTAGCTACATCTGATGAAATGCTTCCTATATTAATTTCTAAAGCTGCTCCTGCAGAATTAATATTAAAAATTCTAGGACTAAAGCTGGTAATAGGAATTATTGTTGGATTTATAATTGATTTTATAAAAAATAAAATTTCAAAAAATAAGAAGGTAGAGGAAGAAGAATCAGAAGAAGTAATAGAACATATGTGTGAGCACGAACACTGTGACTGTGAACATGGTGGAATAGTAAAATCTAGTGTAAAACACACATTAAATATATTGATATTTATAATAATAATAACTTTTATACTAAATACATTAATATATTTTATTGGAGAAGAGAACATAGCAAATGCTATTGCAAAGGTACCTGTTGTAGGAATTTTAGTATCTGCAATATTTGGATTTATACCTAATTGTGCAGGTTCAGTAATAATAACAGAACTTTATTTAAGTAATTTAATAAGCTTTGGTTCAATGATAGCAGGTTTATTAGTAGGTTCCGGAATAGGAATTTTGGTATTATTAAGAACAAACAAGCATCCAAAAGAAAATTTATCTATTATAGGAATATTATATTTAGTAGGAATAATTTCGGGAATTATAATAGATTTTATATGAGAACAAATCTTAAAATTTTCAATTTTAAGTATTTACTCTTGTCATTTATGATTATCTATAAAATTGAAATTTTGAAATAAATTTTTTGTGAAATATTTTATTTATTCTGGAAAGCCAGTATAACTTTCATAATAAATAAAAAATAGAGGAAGTTTAGATATGGTATTTTACCAATAACTTCCTCTTTTTATGTGATTATTTTTCGTCCCAAAGCGACGTCCCCCTTGGGTGAAAAGAGGTGTCCTCATTTTTTTAAGGAGCAATATCTTTGAACGAAATTTTAAATTCCTAAAATTCTTTTTGCTCTATCTACATCTTCTTGAGTTGCAGTGCGAACTCCGTCTAAAGGATATTCTAATCCTAACTGTTCCCATTTAAATCTACCCATATCGTGGTAAGGTAGAATTTCTATTTTTTCAACATTATTTAGAGTAGATAAAAATTCTTTTAGTTTAATTAAATCTTCTTCTTTATCTGTATAACCAGGAACCAGAACTTGTCTAATCCACATTGGTTTATTTATAGAATTTAAATAACGAGCGAATTCTAACTCTTTTACATTTGAAACAGAAGTTAAGTCTTTACAAATTTCGTCATTAATACATTTTATATCTAATAAGAATAAATCTGTTAAATCTATTAATTCCTTAATTCCAGGAGTTAAATAAAATACACCAGAAGTATCTATGGCTGTGTGAATTCCTTGCTTTTTTAATTCTTTAAACAAATTTATTAAAAATTGCATATGAATTAAAGGCTCGCCACCACTTATTGTAACTCCACCGCCAGAAGGAATTATATAGTTTTTGTATCTTTCAATTTTTTCTAGAAGTTCATTTACTGTATAAGGAGTTCCACCCTTGTGGCTCCAAGTATCTCTATTTTGACAGTACTTACATTGTAAGTTGCAACCTTGGGTAAAAATTACAAATCGTATTCCAGGGCCATCAACTGCACCAAATGTTTCTATGGAGTGAACGGGGCAGGTTAGTTTTTCTAAATTCATATTTATAATCTCCTTGTTTTATAATTATATGTATGAAAAAATTAATAGGGTAAAGGGTATACCAAATTAATTTTTTACAAAAGGGGCTCTGCTTTTTCAAGTAGTGCCCCAAAAAACTAAATTCTTTCATGAATAGTTCTATTTACAACATCTAATTGTTGTTCTCTTGTTAATTTTACAAAGTTAACTGCATAACCAGAAACACGAATTGTAAGTTGTGGATATTTTTCTGGATGATCCATTGCATCTAACAATAATGCTCTATCAAATACGTTTACATTAATATGATGTCCTGTTTGCATAAAGTATCCATCTAACATACTTACTAAGTTATTTACTTTTGTTTCTGCATCTTTTCCTAATGTTCCAGGGGTAATAGAAAATGTGAAAGAAATTCCATCTTCAGAGTATTCATATGGCAATTTTGCAATTGTGTTCATAACAGCAAGTGCACCAGAAGCATCTCTTCCGTGAAGTGGGTTTGCACCAGGTCCGAATGGAGCTCCAGCTTTTCTTCCATCTGGAGTATTTCCAGTTGCTTTACCATAAACTACGTTAGATGTAATTGTTAAAATAGATTGTGTAGGTTTTGCGTTTCTATAAATATGATGTCCTTCAAGTTTTTTCATAAAAGATTTTATAATATTTACAGCAATAGAATCTACACGGTCATCATCATTTCCGTATTTAGGAAAATCTCCTTCAATTTCATAATCTGTTGCTAATCCTTCTTCATTTCTAATAACTTTAACTTTAGCATATTTTATTGCAGAAAGTGAATCTGCTACAACAGATAAACCAGCAATACCACAAGCCATTGTACGAATAATATTTCTATCGTGAAGTGCAAATTCTAAAGCTTCGTAAGAATATTTATCGTGCATATAGTGAATAGCATTTAAAGCTTTTATATAAATTTTTGCAACATAATCTAACATTTGGTTGTATTTTGCCATAACTTCTGTATAATCTAAATATTCAGAAGTGATAGGGGCAAATATAGGAGTTACTTGTTTTCCAGTGTTTTCATCTCTACCACCATTTATAGCGTAAAGTAAAGCTTTTGCAAGGTTTGCTCTTGCACCAAAGAACTGCATTTGTTTACCAATCTTCATTGCAGAAACACAGCAAGCAATACCATAATCATCTCCTAAAGTTATTCTCATTAAATCATCGTTTTCATATTGAATAGATGATGTGTTAATAGAAATTTTTGCACAGTAATCTTTAAATGCTTTTGGTAAGTTTTTAGACCATAGAACAGTTAAGTTTGGTTCTGGAGCTGCACCTAAATTTTCTAGAGTATGAAGAACTCTAAATGAGTTTTTAGTAACCATAGTTCTTCCATCAATGCCCATACCACCAATGCTTTCTGTTACCCAAACTGGGTCACCAGAGAATAACTCATTGTATTCTGGAGCTCTTAAGAAACGTACCATTCTAAGCTTCATAACAAATTGGTCCATAAGCTCTTGGACTTCTTCTTCTGTAATTAATCCTTCTTTTAAGTCTCTTTCAAAGTAAATATCTAAGAAAGTAGAAGTTCTACCTAATGACATAGCAGCACCATTTTGATCTTTTACAGCTCCTAAATAAGCAAAGTATAGCCATTGAACAGCCTCTTTAGAATTAGAAGCTGGAACAGAGATATCGAATCCATATCTTAAAGCCATTTTCTTTAAATCTTCTAATGCATTAATTTGATCTGCAATTTCTTCTCTGTCACGAATAACATCATCTGTAAATTCGTCAACATTTAGAATATTAAGCTCGTCTTTCTTTTCATCAATTAAAACATCAACACCATATAATGGAACACGTCTGTAATCTCCAATAATACGTCCACGTCCATATCCATCTGGAAGACCTGTTAATAAATGGTGACTTCTTGCAATACGAATATCTGGTGTATAAACTTCAAAAACACCATCATTATGAGTTTTTCTTAAATTATGATAAATATATTCAACTTCTTCATCAACTTTATAACCATAAGATTCACAAGAATTTTCAACAATTCTTATACCACCATTTGGCATAATAGCTCTTTTTAAAGGTTTATCTGTTTGAAAACCCACAATTTCCTCTAAATCTTTATCTAAATATCCTGGTTCATATCTATTAATCCCAGAAGGAGTTTTAGTGTCTACATCTAAAACACCATTTTTCCTTTCTTCTTCATACAATTTTAAAACTTTATTCCAAAGTTTTTTTGTTTTTTCAGTTGCACCTGATAAGAAACTCTCATCTCCTGTGTAAGGAGTATAATTTCTTTGAATAAAATCTCTTACATCTATTTCCTTAGTCCATTCTCCTTTAGAAAAATTATTCCATTGTTTAAATTCCATAAATACCTCCTAAAAAATTTATTTCTACATATTATATTACCAAAATAGCAAAATATTATCAATGAAAAAATTGTAAAAAATTTGTGAAATAAAATACTAGCATTTTCATAAATTATGTGATAAACTTTATTAGAAAATGCCAATATAGCTCAGTTGGTAGAGCGACGGATTCGTAACCCGTAGGCCAGCAGTTCGATTCTGCTTATTGGCTCCATTAAAAATCAACTTACGGACTGAAAAGTTCGTGAGTTTTTATTTTATATAAATACTATAAAAAAAGAGAAAAAAATATCAAAATAATTTCATCCTCTTTTTATATATTTTAAAATTTGAAATTAAAATTTGTGTCTAGCCAGCACTGAATTTGTACTCCCGTACAAATTCGTAAGTGGGAAAATCCCAAACCCTTTAATGGAAATAAGATTATTAATTTGAAAATAATTTTAATTATAAATTGTAATTTTTTGTTATGCTTCTATGCCCACATATATAATTGACTAATTTTAAATGCTAATAGAATATTAAATACAAAAATAGTTAAAACATATATAACCTTAACTTTTTTATTTTCAATAT
>CAKOVP010000046.1 GCA_934122035.1 uncultured Clostridia bacterium
GCTTCTTTAATTTGATGTGTTCTCTCATATCTTTCTGGATGTACGTTTACACCATTGTCTATTAGCTTTTGCATTTTTTCTCTACGTACTTGCATTAATTCTTTTATATCTGCCATATTTAACAACCCTTTCTTTAAAAAACAAAGCTTTTTAGGCTTTGCATTCTCTTTTAAAATTATGTAACCATTATATTGCAAAAGAAATTTAAAGTCAAGTAATTTTTATAGTTTTCCGCACCATTTTCACTAGTTTATAAGAGTGATTTTAAGCCCTTTATTTGTTAATTTTTTCTATATCATTTAATAGAATCGTCTCCTAATTTTTATCTTTTTATTTCATTTTCATTGTTTTGCTAAACTGTTTTTGTTTTCTTTTTCTAATTGTTTTAAACTCTTTTTAGGTGTTGGTAAATCTTCTGGCATAGTTCCACCATTTTTTGCAATTACTTCTCTAATATTTTTCCCAATATTATAATGAGTCTTATTTGCGTCTTTTTCTGTGGAAATATTATCTCTTTTTAATTTTGACTCAGTCTGCGTAATGCGGAATAGATTAGCTGCAAGTTCTTCGCTTCCCATATTATCTAAAATATCTTCTCTATATCTTAACCCTTTTCTTTTAGCAATATCATCAGCAGTTTCTCCTTTGTATAATCCTTTATATCCAGAATTATGGAATTTATCAAAATTTTTGACACCTGCATTTTTAGCTGCTTGATTAAGTGAATAGTTGCCCTTTCTCGTTAATTTTCTTTGATAAAATCTTTTTTCATCTTCTGTTAATAAACCATATTCTTTTTCAGTGATTTCTTGCTTTCTAGTTTGTACAGCAAAATATGTTTGAGCAAGAGCAATTACTTTTTTTCTGCTATCCCCATTTTGTGCTATTAAATAACAAGCATAACGAGTTAATTTGTAATCAGTCTGTTCTCTGTATGCTCCTGAGCCTATTTTAACCATTTTGTCGGCGCCGACAAAATGGTCAAACGCACTAATACCACTATTTTCGCATGCATTTATAGCTTTCTTTATAACACCTTCAAATTTTCTCCATTCTTTGTAATCTAAGACTACCTGCAGTTCTCTAGCATACCAAAATTCAATTCCATCTTCATCTATATGTTTGATACTTTCAAATGTTTGGTTTTCTTTCTCCATCAATACCACCTCCATTTAATTTTGTACAGTCATTATAGAACAGTTGTTTGTATTCGTCAAGTACTTCTGAAAATTTTATACAATATTTTTTAAGAAAAAACACACAAAAATTTTTAAAAATGTATTGACATATGTTAAATAAATGTGTTATTATATGAAAGTGTTAGCAAGAAATCGCTAATATGCGGATGTGGCGGAACTGGCAGACGCGCTGGTCTTAGGAACCAGTGCCAACGGCGTGGAGGTTCGAGTCCTCTCATCCGCACCAAAAGATTAAATCGTCGTACAAGACGATAACCAAAAAATCAACTGTAAAAGGTTGATTTTTTTATGTTTAGAAAAAACAGATTGTCTGAGTTTTTTTTAAACACAAAAAGGAGAAGATAGAGGGTATCTATTTCTCCTATATGTTTTAAGTTGCTTGTAATCTCTTTCTGTATTGTAACAATTTCTGTTTTCTTACTTCATTACTCTTGCTTAATTCACTTATCTGTTTCTTATACAATTTTATTAAATCTTTCATCTGGCTATCTGATAAATCATCCACCTTTATATTTCCACTATCATATTGCCTTTGAAGTTTTAATAAGCTTGTTTCTTCATCTTCAATATTTCTAAGTAATTCAACAAAAGCACCTTTCTTATTATCTTGAGCATCATTGTTTATATTAGACACCTGCGGTTGTATAATTTCATCTTTCCCCTTGAAAAGATTTCTAAAAAATCTCTTAATTTTATAAAATATACTACCTTCATTTAAAGCAACTAATGACTTTTCTTCTTTGTGTTTTCTCATCTGATTCTCCTTTGTTATTCATCAAGATTTGGTCCTTGATTCTCTTTTTGTTCTATTAATTTTTCTGTTTCTGCTATTTTTCTTTCTTCCTCCTGTAGTGCTTGTTTCTTTTGTCTTAAATATTCTAATTCTTCTCTAACCATCACAGGGTCTGAGGCTTTTACAAATTCTTCATGAGATAGTGCGGCCTCAACTATTTCATCTCTTGAAGGTCCATCAGGTTCAAAAAGAGGTTCTTTTCCATAAGATAATGTATCCATAAGTTCTTCATCTTTCATAAATCCTTTTTCTCTAAGTTCTGGTAAAATAGTTTCTTTAACAAATTTACTATCTCCCATAGCCTCTTCAATTTCTGGTGTCCAATGGTCATATTCTAAACCATTTTCTACTATCCAATTTCCTAAATCATCTAAGTTATAGATGCTCATACCTAATGTTCCATATATTCTATCACTATGTCTTTCAAAAAATGCTACTGTTCTCTTATTACATTCTTCTTTTATTTCTGCTTCATCGGCATATCCACCAATTGAATGAAGTATTGGTTTTATAAATAATAAATCACTTTTTGCTTCATCCCAACCTATAAATTCTAATGGTAAATATTGATATTGTTGCCCTCTATCCGCCTTTTTTGTAAAGAATAATTTGGCATTATCTTCAACCCATCCGTCATGAACTGCTTCCATTGTGTCTACAACTAATTTAGGCATATTATTTTGTTTACTTGATAAATATTCTCTAAAATTTGCTTTTTTTAGTTCTTTTTGTAATCTTTCCATCATTTCTGTACTATCTGTTCTGCCAAATACTTCATCTGCAAATTTACAAATTTCTTCTTCATTTAATCCTAAATTTCTCCCAATTGCATTAACGGCATGCATCATAGACCCCTGTGCATATACTTGTCCTTCTATTTCTTCAAAACTTGATTCTGCTATTATTTTATCTGCTTGTTCTTCTGTTAAACCATTCCATTTTATTAAAGCTTCTTTTGCTACTTGGTAATATGGTATGTTACTTCTATCCATAACAATTCCTCCTAAATATAATGATATATCTATATATATCATAAATCATAAAATATTACCAGCATATTTCATAAAAAATTCAATTTTTGCTTTATAATAGATCATATATATTTTCAAATTTGTATCCTTTTTCTTTTAACATTGTTATTAATTCTGTTAACATTTCATATGTTAATATTTTGTCACTTGAATCATGCATTAATATTACTAAGCTCTCTTTTTCCCCCATTGTGTCTTTTATGTTTTGTAATAATTCTTCTTTTGTTTTTGCACCTTCTGCATCTTTACTTAAACAATTCCAGTCTAAATGTACTACTCCATTTTCTCTTAATAAGGCTTTGGAATTTTGTTTTGCTTCATCGTAGTAACCGCCATTTGATCCTCCTGGAAATCTAAATAGATGTGAACTATAATTTGCTATTCCTAACGCATCTCTTATTGCTTGTTCTGTACTGTTATATTCTTCGAGTGTTGCTTCTGGTGATGAATATACTGAAGAGTATTTATGTGAATATCCATGGTTTGCAATATAATGTCCTTCTTCATATGCTCTTTTTACTAATTTTGGATATCTTTTTGCATTTCCTCCTAATACAAAGAATGTAGCTTTTACGTTTTGCTCTTTTAATGTATTTAATATTAATGGAGTAACACTTTCAGATGGTCCATCATCAAATGTTAAAAATACTCTTTTTTCTCCAGTCGATCTATAGATGTGTAATATATTGTTTTGTTGTTCTTCTGTTAATGGAGTAGTGACTTTTTTTAACTTTTCTTGTTTTGCTTTTTCTATTTTTTCTTCTTCTGCCTTTTGTGCAGCAAGTTTTTCTTGTTCTATTCTAAGTTCTTCTTGTTTTTGCAATTTTTCTGCTTCTTTTTGCTTCTTTACTTTATCTATTTTTGTTACAGAATATGAAACTATAACTGCAATTATAAGCAATAATGCAAGTACAAATATTAATTTTTTCTTGTTAAATCTTCTTCTAATGATTAAATCATACATTTTGCATCCTCTTTTATTTTCTTTTTATAGTATGTAATATTTTTACGTATTTATTAATGTTCTATCTCGTCTCTTCTTAATTCTGATATAAAATCTTGTTGTAATTCATCTAGTCCTTTTAGTGCATTGTCTGTAAGTTCTGGATTTACTCCATATTCTTGTATTATTCTTCTAGTATTTTCTATTCTAAATAAATATGTAGCAGGATTCATCATTATATTGTTTCTCTGTGCTGTTCTTTCAGCTTTTATTGCTTCTTTAAAGTTTTTGTATTTACCTTCTCCATTTGTACTATATTTTAGAATTGGTGGTTTACTTATGTTTTCGCCTCTGATAAATACATTTATTTCATCAGCAAGTCCCATTTGTTCTATTTGCTCTACTTCTGGAACGAACGCATCATACATTTTTAATTGAGTTTCTTTTGAACATCCTCTTGGAGTTAAACCAGCTTGAAGCATTGCCGCTTCTCTTTCAAAACAAGATAGTCTACTTTCAAAAAGGTCTGTTGCTATTATATTTATTGATACTTTATAACCATTTTCTTTAAATTTTCTCATTTGGTCTAAATCGTTTTTTCCTTTATTTAGAACATTCTCATTTATTATGTTTATTTTATTTTTTATAAGTTGTTCAAAAATTAATGGCGTTGCAGGTCTAACGAATTTTCTCGTTTCCGTATAACATACTTCTGGTAGTTCTTGTAATAGTTCATCATAATAAGGATGGAATTCCGCAATACTATCCGAATCTATTGAATATGCTCTTTCTTTTTCTTCTTTAAATTGTTGTTTTAAATGCATAACAATTGATGTTTTTCCTGCTCCTGGTCCTGATGTAATATACATTATTTTTGGATTAGCAGATATAGTTGAAGAAGCATATGCATCTGCTAATATTCTATTTATACCGTTTTTTACGTCATCAACTGTAAGCTCATATTTTTCCATTTTTCAATTTCCTTTCAATTTATTTTTACTCACCTTTTTTAATTTCTTCTAAATACACATCATATACTTTATTGATTGTTGTTTTATCTAGTTCGTATATTTTTTCTCTTTCTTCGACTAAGGTTTTTAATTCTTCTTTTACAAGACTTATGTCTTTTCCTTTATTGTTTTCTAATAAATGTACTATTTTTCTTTGTATTATTTCTAATGCGATTTCTACTCTTAGTTCATCCATAATTTATTATATTCCTTTCTAAAAAATCTTTTGCTTTAGTTAAATTTATATAGCATTAGTATTGCCTAGAAAATTTATTTTATGAATTTTCATACATTAAGAAATTTGCTGCGAATTTTCAATTGTATAAAATTATCACAGGAGATATAAAAAATTTGCATATTAATTTTTTTATTTTTATACGATTGCAGAAGATATATGAAATACCGAAGCTTTATCTCCTAGCATTTTTTGTGCTTCTTTTAATACTTTATGATCATCATCTAATAATACTGCATAATCATATTTTTCTAGTTTTTCTTTCATTTTTTCGGCTTTTATTCTATCTCTATTTTCTTTGTTATATTCTCCTATTTCTTTTGTAATTATAATCCAATTTTCTGGTTTTACAAAGTTTACATATTTTTCTAGCCATATTTCCTTCTCTTCTGTAATTTTTTTATCTCTTGATAATGTTAGAATGTATATGTCTACATTTGGGATATTGTTAATTTCTTCTAGTATATTGATAACATAATTAAGTGGCTCTGCTGTTTTATAATCTTCTGCCATTTTTCTTGCAACATCTGCTTCTTGGTATACACCATATACTGTTATCGTTCCATCCATATCTACAAACATTGCTACTTTCTTATTTTTACTTGCTATTGTTTTGATTTTTTCTAAGAATTTACTCATAACTAATTACATTCCTTTTCTAGGCACATTTTTTATATCGGCCTTTATATTTTACATACTCTATTTTAGCCTAAAAAAGTCAAAAAATCAATCTTTTTATCGAAATGAATACGTGCTTTTGTGGTAGAAATAATGTTGAAATTTAAATATGAAAATTTTAATATTGTCCTTTTATTCAAAATCTACTATGTTTATCCAGTTGTTTAAAAATTCTTGTTCTTCTGGCTTGTTATATGTTTTTCTAACTGCTGCAACTATTGGAATCCATCTTTGAATTTCTTTTTTATCAGTTCCAGTTTTTTCACAATATAGATCAACATACTTTTCTGCAAGTTCTGTTTTTCCAGTCATTGAAAAGATTAAGAATGTATTTGCTACATCTCCTGAAGCATTTCCAACTGTTGCGTGTGACCAGTCGATTATGGCATAGTCACCGTTTTCCTTTATTATTATATTACTTGGAATAAAATCCCCGTGACAAAGTTTGTTATGATTCTTCATTCCTTCTAGTCTTTGTAGCAACTCATATTTTGTCGTATCATCTATGTTTGTAGCATCTGTTATTTTTCTTCTATACTTGTCTTTTGTTCTGTTTAATAGTGGAACTCTTTTAGATAGTACTTCCATCTGAACATTTACAAAAAATTCTAAATATTCTTCCTCTTTTTCAGGATGTTCTTTCATTAAAACATCTAGTGGAGTTCCTTCTACATATTCTGTAATTAGAGCCCATCTCTCGTTTATTTTTGTAACTTCTTGTAATCTAGATATTTTTAAATCTGT
>CAKOVP010000047.1 GCA_934122035.1 uncultured Clostridia bacterium
TCAACTGTTTCTTTATCTGCTAAATCTCCTTTGATAAATTTAAAGTTATCAAATTTATTTAATTGTGCTAATCTCCATTCTTTAATTTTTACATCATAATAATTGTTCATATTATCTAATCCAATAACTAGAACATTGTCTTCTTCGTTTAAAATTCTTTTGGCTAAGTTCGAGCCAATGAAGCCAGAAGAACCTGTAATAAAATATGTTTTCATATTATTCTCTCTTTCATATATTTTTTACATTAATATAACTTTCTATGTATTATCTTTGCTTTTCTTTCTTTTTATTACTTTTTTTAAGTCTTTTAATGTTTGTAAATCAAATATTAAAACATTTATAATTAAAATAATTATAATTACAACAGATGTAATTATTGCATACTTTATCCATGATAAAAAGTTTGTAACATTTATTGGCATTTTTAATGAAAAAAATGCTGTGATACTTAATATTACCAAAACTCTTATTAATCTTAATATCGACTTTTTGTTTTTACAAAATAATATATTCTTGTTAGAGTAAACTATTGTATCTAGGCATCTCCATGCTAGTGCTATTCCTGTTCCTAAAACTACTCCATCAATTCCTAATAGTTTTGTTAATATAATAGATAATCCAAGTGTCAATACTGCTTCTAATATAGCTCTCCATCTAGTTTCTTTGAAATGACCAGAAATGTTTATCAATGCATTGCTTGGTATTTTTAAAATATAAAAAGCTGATGTATATACAAAAATAACGGCAAAAATTGGGTATATGTAGTTTATATCTGCATTTCTAGTATACACACTCACAAATGGTACTATCATAATCATTGTTACAGAATAGATAAAGGCAACTATATTAAAAAATGCAAATTCTATAAAATCATACATTTTTAACATTTTTTCTCTATTATTAAGAGCATATTCTCTCCCTAGGAATGGAGTTAATGCAGTACTTAAATTAGAACATATTGATTGTAATCCTGAGAATACAATATTATATACAGAATAAACACTTGCAACTCCTAACCCCATCAAAACAGTAAGTATAGTAGTCTGAGAACCCGAAACAACCAATCCAGAAAGTTGATGAATCATTGCATCTTTTCTTTTTTCCACAACAGAATTTATTGGTTTCTCTTTTTTATAATCTGATAATTCTGGATAATTTTTATTGATATATCCGATTAAAAATGCTGCTCTAAACACATATACTAATGATATAGCTAATTGGATGAAAATAATATTCATGTTCAATTTAAGCATTAATAAAGCAATTAATAAACTTAAGAAAATGCTAGCTGCTTGTGCCAAAGTACATACATAGGTTTTTTGGTCAGCGTATAGCAAAGAACGGCATCTACCAATTGCAAAAAATTCTGATGCTCCAGAAATGCTCATTACAAGCATCAATAAGACAATTGTTATATATTCTATATTGGTATCTATAAATAATGGATATAGAATTGCAACTATTACTACTATAACACAATAAATTGTTCCAAATTTATTGAACATTTTATTAGAGGCATTTAACATTCCCCTTACTACATTTGTCTGCTTTTTCGCAACAGGTTCGTACAGTCTTTGAGTTGTTGCTGTTGCAATTCCTGCTCCAACAATACTAACGTACGAAATAATTACCTTTATTGATGAAATTAATCCATTTATTTCTGAGCCAAATCTTAGTATTATCATTGAAGGAAGTATTAAATTTGTTATTATGTTCATTATCTGTGGAAGGGCACTTGCAAATATATTTTTTAAGACTTTTTTCACTTATTCCTCCTTATTATTTTTCACCTGTAAATGATGTTAATATTAGCATTGGTATTCCCCAACTAAAAAACCACGCTAGCGTTATGGATGGACTGTACATTACTGTTCCTAGTGCAAAGGTTATACTACAGAAAATTTCAGATATATATTTAATAGATTTATTAATTTTCTGTGCTTTATCATAATATACCAAGCTTAATTTTACAAATAATATCGATATAATAGGTGCCAATATAAAACCAAAATAATAGTATCCAGCACCTATAGTAGGTGGAATTTGACCATATGCTCTATTATAAATGTTATAATAATATTGTAGTTTATTTCCTCTGTCCCCAAACAATGTTGAATTAAATGGAATTGCTCCTATAATTCCAGCCTTAAACGCTTCTTTGCCAAACGACTTGTCTACATTAAATATAGCAGCAACATTATCTGGACCAGTGAAATAAGCACTAATTATTTGAGCCATATATAATATTGGGCCACTTGATTTATCATATATACTTGAGTTTTTTGAAAAGTATCTAACAGCAAAATATACTATCATTATTCCTATTGTACTTATTCCAATTAGCATAATAATTTTTTTCTTTTTGCTTGGGAACAAATGCAAGTAGTATAAAATTATTGCCAAGCATGCAACAATTGCCTCTGCAAATGTTGATGTTAAGAAGAAAAACTGTAACAAACAGAACACTATTAGAACAGCAAAAGCTAATTTAGGGCTTGCATTTTTTTTGCAAACTGCTCTTATAATGTACGCTGGTAACAATATTCTTATAATTTGAAAACTCATAGAGAATAATGTTTTGATTATTCTTCCTATTGTACCAATCTGATAAACTATACTATCTCCTGCTATTGTAAAGTCCGCATCTGATAAATTTAAAATGGTTTTAAAACTTTCTGCATATTGTGGCATAAAACAATACACTATTATAATATAGGCACTTAACCCAATAATTAAAAATTTGCTTATATTTTCTTTTATATTTATATATTTAACTTTAATTTTATCATTATTTTTACGATGTGAATGTAAATATATTGTTATTTGTATAGCTAAGAATTCAAATAACATTAAAATGCAGCTCTTATTAATATAGCTACTCACATATTCTTTTCCCTCAAATAACTGTATGTCACAATTAAAAGAATATAAAAATGGCAAAATAGATAATCTAACAAAATATAAAGCATCTATTATTAAAATTATTATATTATCCTGCATTAATTCTTTTTGAAAAAATAGAGTTATTACTGCAAATCCAAGAGGCAATAATGCTAGAAGTTGTTTTTCTTCTACTTTTAGTAACAATATACATGTAATGCAAGAAATTACTGAAAAAATTTCAAATATAATAAATATTAATTTGTTTAAATTTTGTTTTTTTTCTTCTGTCATTTATTCCCCTCCATATATTTTTGCATACTGTTCACATATTTCATTTGAACTGAATTTATTTAAGTTTTCTTGTATTTTACTATCATCAATTTCATGGTTACTGTCTATATATGATAGTATTTTTTCTGCCCATTTTTCTGGCATTTCACTTAATTTTATATAATTTAATAACCCTACATCAACTTCTTTTTGAATAGCTTCCGAAACAAAACAAGGTATTCTTTTGGCCTGTGCTTCTAATAATACTATTCCAAAACCTTCATATATTGAGGGAAAAATCATATAATCTGCTTCATCATATTTCTCCGAAACATCTACCTTGTCCCCTGGAATTAAATCTACTGATTCATCTAAATTTAATTCATGAATCAAATTTTTTAGTTTTTCCTTATCTTCACCAAATCCCACAAGCATCAAGCGACTATTATCTTTCTTCTTTTTAATATTAGCAAATACTTTAATAACAAATTCTTGATTTTTTTGATATGTGTATCTTCCCACATGTATAAAATTCAAATATCCTTTATTAACTCTATGTGATTTTTTTGTACTATATTTTTCTAAATCAATTGAATTATAAATTACATCATAATTAGAATTATGGAAATAGTCATTTCCCGCTGAACTCGAACATGCAATTTTATGGGTTGCATACTTGTTTACTAAAATGCAATTTATTTTTTCTCTAATTTTTAAAATTATATTTTTTCTCTTTAAAGAATTAGTATTATGACTATGAGCTATTCTAATTGGTACTCCTGCATTTTTTGCAGCCCACAAACAAATTCCCTCTTCAAGAAGATTATGAGCATGGACTACATCATATTTTTCTTTTTTACAGATTCTAAAAACATTTGTATATAATTTAAATGGTCTTAAAATAAATTCTATAAAATGAGTTCTTCCATCACTACTATAAGCTTCTACTCTATGTAGTTTTCCATACTTAAGAAAATCATCTTCTTTATTACACTTCTTTTTAAAAACAATACACCCAAAATCAAATCTGTTATGTAATTCTTTTACAATTGAAAATATTACAGAGCTAACACCTCCACTTCCTAATCCACCACATGAAATATGTAGTACTTTTCTTTTCATCTAAAAATCCTTCCTCACTTCTTTAAAATATTAAAACTTAATATTCCTTCCTCATTTCTTTATATTAGGAAGATCTATCATATCTCCCAGTTTATAATCCCACTTTTCATCGGTAAATGGGCTAAAACCAGAACCTGGATAAAATGTAATTTCTCCAAAATACACTTGTCCATCTATTTCATAAAGATCAATTCTAGATAAAACAGTATTGTGTGATATAGTTTCTGCCAATTCTATCATTTTACCTAGATTTTTTGGCATCTCTATTTTCTTAGTATAGTCTGGAGGGCAATACTTTTTGCCAAATGGTAAAAAATTACCATTTCTATCATAATAATTTGCTCTATGTTCTATAAATCTATCTATGTCTATATCAAAAAATTCCATGGAACCATTGAAACAAAAAAATTTATAATCTTTTATGTCTTTTGAAATTGAATCTTCCATATATTTTTCGGCAATTATACAAGGTTTTACATTTTTATAAGGCCATTCTCTTCCATACCAATATCCATTATTTTTCAATCGTTCTTTCAAAAAACTTTTAGCTTTTGCTTCATCAAAATCTTTTTTGTTTTTACATATAACAATTCCTCCAGAATCATTATTACATTTTAAAACAAACTTTTCTGGTAAGCTTTTAAAATCAATATCATCCACATTATTCCAAACTCCCAAAGTTGGAATAACATATTCTTCTCCAATTAGTTTTGTAATATATTGCTTTACTCTATATTTATCTACCAAGTTAGTATATTCTTCTTTTCTATAATTCAATTTTAACCATTGAATTTTTTCGTTAAATGTTTTAGGATTATCAAAATCGATAAATTTTTTAAAATGCCTAAAATACACTATTTGCAAATATATTCTATCTGGTATTAATCTAGATAATTTTCTAAACAATTTCATTTTACTTTCTCCAAAATCTTTTCAAATTCGCTATGTGACTCTTCAGCAATTTTTTCCCAGGAATATTTATTTGATAATTCTCTTGCATTTTTTCCTAATTTTGATAGTTCTTCTTTTTGGCTAAGCATTTGTTTAATTGCTTCTATCAATTCTTCCTTAGAAGTATCACATGTCCAACCAGCATCAAACTCCTTTATATCATCTGCCATGTTTGTTCCCTTAGTTACTAAACAAGGTACTCCATAGCTTAAAGCCTCGATAACCCCCATTGGCATCCCTTCGAATCTTGATGTTAATACAAATACATCGGTATTAAGAAGAATTTTTCTTTTCTGCTCTGCATATACTGCATCATTGATTATTACCAAGTCATTTATATTATTTTCTGTAATTTTCTTTTCAAGAATTTTTACAGTTTCTTCTTGATTTACTCCGTACATGTTAAGAACGAAATTTGCAGCTCTCAAATTATTTTGCAAATCTGAAACTGCATCCAATAATATATCTAACCCCTTTTGGTATATTTCATATCTACCAATATATGTTGCTCTAATTTTATCCTTTGAAAAGTTTTCCCTCTTTTCTTCAGGAATACTAATTCCATTTGAAATGATAAAATCATTTTTATTCCATTTGTCTCCAGAATCAACCTTTTCCTGCTTTGATAAAAATTGAATTGCAGAAGCATTATTAGCCATTTTTTTAAAATAACATATATTTCCAATGAACTTCTTTACCCTTTTTCTTTTTTGAGCCTTTTTAGTTAATTCGCTTCTTGGAATTATTATATATGGAATCTTATTTTCATTTATATCCTTTATTATTTTGCAAAATGGAAAGCAATAAAATTCTTCTATAACTGCAATATCTGGTTTATTAAAAGGCTTTGGTAAGTCTTTCAATCTTCCACTTGGATAGTCTTTTAGATTGTAACAATTAATTTCTTTCCATTCTTCCCTTTTTATATCATTTATATTATACCAAAAAACATTATCCCTTTTAGACTGTGCTTTAATTTGTGCAGGTACACTATTATTTGGTCCTGCAAACAAGTT
>CAKOVP010000048.1 GCA_934122035.1 uncultured Clostridia bacterium
CTTCCATAACTATTTCTTCCTGCTTTTTCTTTCTTTACTGTTAATAAAGATTTTTCAGGAGTCTTTTTTGTTATTTCCGAAAAGTCAGAAACTGTCATGTTTCTTAGTGATGGAGTTACTGGTCTAAATTTTTTTGTTGCCATTTTTCTCTCCTTATCAAATTCATGAAAAACTTCGTCCTACTTCGTTTTTGCTGAATTTTCTATTTTTTATTTTTATTTACGTATTCTTTTTTTCCTGCCCCGCATAAGCAGATATTTTTTATTATCCGAGTTATCTCTCGCTATTTTTATTTAACTACGCACCCATAAACTCATCAATAGATGTTTTGTACTTAGTAGCTACCTTTGTTGTTTTTCCACCTTTTGCAAGGTATGTTTTGTCTGATGGATTTGTATCTATAGAAACTATAGCTTTTTTCCAGTCAGATGTTTTTCCAACATTTCTTCCTACTCTTTTTTCTTTACCTTTTACGTTGATTGTATTTACTTTTAATACTTTAACTCCGAAAAGTTTTTCTACTGCATTTGCAATATCAACTTTTGTAGCTTTTTTGTTTACTTTAAAGGTATACTTTCCTTCTTGTATTCCATCATTACTTTCTTCAGTAATTATAGGTTTTATTATAATGTCTTCTGGTCTCATTATTAAGCGTACACCTCCTCTAATTTCTTAACAGTGTCTTCTGTAACAACTAATTTGTTGTATTTTAATAAATCGTAAACGTTTATTGTTTCAACTAATGTTGTTTTAACACCTTTTATATTTCTAGCAGATTTTTGAACTGTTTCGTTCTTTTCTGGAAGCATTAATAATGCTTTTCCTTCTACTTTTAAGTTTGAAAGAGCTTTTACCATTTCTTTTGTCTTTATATCTTTTAATGGTAAGCTATCTACTACTACTAATTCGTTTTCTAATACCTTAGAACTTAATACTGATTTAATAGCAAGTCTTCTTTCTTTTTTGTTTACAGTGTATTTGTAAGAACGTGGTTTTGGTCCTAAAGCTATACCACCTTTAATCCATTGTGGAGCTCTAATACTTCCTTGTCTTGCTCTACCTGTTCCCTTTTGTCTCCATGGTTTTCTTCCACCACCAGAAACTTCTGATCTTGTTTTTGTACTTTGTGTACCTTGTCTTTGATTTGCTAAGTAGTTAATTAAAACGCTGTGAACTACTGCTTCGTTTGGTTCAATTCCAAATACTGCTTCGTTTAGTTCTAATTCTTTAACTTTCTTTCCGTTTATGTCATATACGTCTATTTTAGGCATCTTTTTTCCTCCTTCCTTAAGCTCTTACACTTGATTTAATTTTTAATATTGATCCATTAGCTCCAGGAACACTACCTTTTACTAATATTACGTTTTTGTCTAAGTCAACAGCTACAACTTCTAGGTTTTGTATTGTAATTGTTTTTCTTCCCATATGTCCTGGAAGTTTCTTTCCTTTGAATACTCTACCTGGTGTTGATGTTGATCCCATAGATCCTGGTCTTCTATGATACATAGAACCATGTCCCATAGGTCCTCTTGATTGACCATGTCTTTTTATAACACCTTGGAATCCTTTTCCTTTTGATGTTCCTTGAATATCTACTTTGTCTCCTTTTGCAAAAACATCAGCTTTTAATTCATCTCCAACTTTTACTGAAGATACATCATCTAGTCTGAATTCTCTTAAGTGTTTTTTTAATGTTAAGTTTGCTTTTGTAAAATGACCTTTAACTGGTTTATTTACTTTGTTTTCTTTAACATCTCCAAATCCTAATTGTACTGCATCGTAGCCATCTGTTTCTACTGTTTTAACTTGAGCTACAACACAAGGTCCAGCTTCCAATACTGTAACTGGAATTACTTTTCCTGCTTCGTCGAATATTTGTGTCATTCCGACTTTTTTTCCTATTATTGCTTTTTTCATTTTAAATTTTCCTCCTAACTATTGGCTAATGAATTTTCACTAGCTTGGTTTTGTTGTCAGATTTTTATAGGTTTCTAACTTTTTGCCTTAACTTATTTATTTTATCTCTATGTTTACGCCAGCTGGAAGTTCAATTTTTGTTAAACTTTCAATTGTTTTTTGTGTTGGGTAAAGAATATCGATAACTCTTTTATGTGTTCTCATTTCAAATTGCTCTCTTGAGTCTTTGTGTTTGTGTGGAGAACGTAAAATTGTTACTATTTCCTTTTCTGTTGGTAATGGAATAGGTCCTGATACTTTTGCTCCTGTTTTTTTAGCAGTATCTACTATTTTTTCAGCAGACTGTTCTAAAACAACTGGATCATAAGCTTTAAGTCTTATTCTGATTTTACCGTTTGTTACCTCTGTTGTTTGATTTTTTGCCATGTAATTTTCCCTCCTTAATTTATTTTTGTTGGTCGGAAGGTATAAACGCACCCTGGTGTTCTAACCATATTCATTATAAAAGCCCAAGTTTTCGCATGAGTATCTTGGGATAAGTGCTTTGTTATTTATAAACCTTACCGCCTGGTCTAAGCCACGACATGCTCCATGGAAGTTCCCTCCAAAGCCTGGTTTTAAGGCATTTGTAGCCACATTCCACTTCTACGCTATCTTACATGCTTTACTAGTATATAACATTTTTTCTGCTTTGTCAATATTTTTGTCAATTTTTTTCGCCCAAAAAGGGACATCCTCTTTGGGCGAAAGCATTTTTACTTAAATATTTCTATTTTAATTACCAAGCTTTTTCATATAAGTCTATGAAGTCTTGTTTTGTTACTTCTCTTGGGTTTCCTGGTTTACAAGGATCTACCATTGCTTTATCTGCAAGCATTGCAAAATCTTTCTTCTTTGCTCCTACATCTTTTACTGTTTGAGTAATTCCAACAGCTTCTGATAGGTCTCTTACTTTTTCACATAGAGTTTTTATAGCTTCTTCATCTGTGAATTTTGTTGCATTTATTCCCATTCCTTGTGTTAGAATTTCTTTGTATAGGTCTGCACAAACAGTTCCATTAAATTCTAATACAGTTGGAAGTAATATTGCATTTGCTAAACCATGTGGTGTGTCGTAAACTGCTCCTAATTGATGTGCCATTGAATGAACTATTCCAAGTCCAACGTTCGAAAAGCCCATTCCTGCTATATATTGGCCTAATCCAACATCATCTATTGCTTTTTGGTCTTTATCATTTACAGCAGCAGCTAAGTTTTTATAAATTAACTCAATTGCTTTCATAGAAAACATTTGAGACATTGTGTTATGTGCTTTTGTTATATATCCTTCTATTGCATGTGTTAATGCATCCATTCCAGTTGCAGCAGCAAGTTTCTTTGGCATAGAAGCCATAAGTTCTGTATCTACTATTGCTAAAACTGGTATGTCGTGTGGGTCAACACAAACCATTTTTATTTCTCTTTCTTCATCTGTTATAACATAGTTAATTGTAACTTCTGCTGCAGTTCCTGCTGTTGTAGGCATTGCAATCATTGGAAGTCCTTTTTTCTTTGTGTTAGAAGCTCCATTTAAAGAAACAACATCGTCTCTATCTGGATTTTCCATAAGTATAGATATAGCCTTGGCAGTATCCATACTTGATCCTCCACCAACAGCTAAAATAACGTCTGGTCTAAACCATCTGCTCTTTTTGTATCCTGTTAATACGTTTGCTATAGTTGGGTTTGGTTTTACTTCATCATATAATTCGTATTTTATTTTTCCTTCTTCTAAAATGTTCATAACTTTGTCTGTTACACCTGCTTCAACAAGTGATTTATCAGATACTAAAAATACTCTTTTAAAGTTTCTGTCTTTTAACTCATCTAATAAAACTTCTCTTGCTCCAAAGCCAAAATATGAAGTTTCATTTAATATAAATCTTGTATTTGCCATAATTTTTCTCCTTCTTTTGCTCATAGAGTCAGCCTCTTTTTTGAGCAAATTTAAATATTCGTTTTCGCCCAATAGGGACGGCCTTTGGGGGGCGAAACTAAATTTTTTAATAATAATTTTTATAAAATGTATAAACACAATCTTGTAATTGATTATAGTATATTTTTTAATACTATTGTTTTTATTCTGCTCATTTCTTGTAATGTGCTAGATACTCCTTCGTTGCCTATTCCGCTGTGTTTCCAGCCACCGAATGGCATTTCAAAGCTTCTAAAGAAGCTTGCACCATTTACTACAGCTCCACCGCATTCTAATTTATTTGCAATTTTTAATCCTCTTGAATAGTCTTTTGTAATTACACATCCACAAAGTCCATAAGATGATTGATTTGCAATTTCTATTGCCTCTTCTTCTGTGTCGAAGCCTATTACTGGAATTACTGGTCCAAATATTTCCATATCTTTTGCAACATCCATTTTTCTTGTTACATTATCTAGTATTGTTGGATAATAGAAAGCATCTTCTCTCTTTCCACCGCAAATTAGTCTTGCACCTTGTTCTATTGTTTTATTTACTTGCTCTTCTATTCTTTGTGCTGCATGTATGTTTATCATTGGTCCCATTTGTGTGTCTTCATTGCTTGGGTCTCCAACTCTTAATTTAGAAATTACGTCTTTCATTCTATCTATAAATTCTTGTTTTCTAGAATTGTGTATTAAAAACCTCTTGCTTGCACAGCAAACTTGACCACCATTGTATAATCTTCCCCAAATTGTTTCTTTTACTGCTAAATCCATATCTCCATCTTCTAGCATTATAAAAGCATCATTTCCACCTAGCTCTAGCATTACGTGCGTTAAGTTTTGTGAAGCTGTTCCCATTGTTTGAATTCCAGCACCTGTGCTTCCTGTTAGAGAAACTAGAGATACTCCTTTATGTCTTGCTAATGCTTGACCAACAATTGGTCCATCTCCTGTTACCACTTGAATTACTCCTGCTGGCACACCTGCTTCTACCATTAATTTAACATATTCTATTAATGTTAATGGATTATAATTTGATGGTTTTACGATAATTGAATTTCCCATCATTAATGCTGGTGGTACTTTCTGGCAGAATAAGTCACTTGGGAAGTTGAATGGTATTATTGCAACTATTACTCCAAGAGGAGCTCTTGTTGTAATTTGCATTGTTTTTTCATTTCCTAGTTCTGAAGAGCCAACTAAACTTTCTCCATATAAGTGTTTTGCTTTTTCTACAAATCCACGTACACCAATTCTAACATTTGCAATTTCTCCTCTTGCTTCTGTAATTGGCTTTCCTGTTTCTTCTGATAATAATCTTGCTAAACGCTCTTTGTTTTCTTCTACTAGGTTTACAAATTTATATAAAATTTCTCCTCTATCGTAGATTGAAACTTTTTCCCATTCTTTTTGCATTTCTTTTGCAACTGTAACTGCTTCATCAACATCTTCCAAGCTAATGTTTGGAACTTTGTCTATAAGCTCTCCTGTTGCAGGATTTACGACCTCTATTTTGGCTCCATTAGAGCTTTCCTTCCAGTCTTTTCCTATTAAAACCTTCATACAATCGCCTTCCTTCTTTTTCAAATTAGAATTTATAATTTTTTTGCCTTCTTGTATTGCATCACCTGTTATTTGAATTACACTATCTAAAACTTTTTCAAATTTTAAACTATTTTGATCGGAGCCTTTTTCAGCCTCGTATTCTTCTTGCTGGTAAGGCTCTTCTAACTCTGCCTTTCCAGAGTTTGGTATTCATTTATTCTTTCCAAATCCAGTAAATGAAAGCATTAATCCGCCACAAGTATTTTCTCCGTGGTCTTCTGTTCCATATTCACCAAATGTAAATACAGTTAAGAATGGAACTCCTTTTGCTTCCTTCTTTAATTGTTCTGCAACTTCATCAATTCTGTCACCTATTCCTAATTTTCTTCCACCACAGTGAACTAGTAAATAAGCTCCTGCTTCACATGGAAGGCTTGTTCTTACAGT
>CAKOVP010000049.1 GCA_934122035.1 uncultured Clostridia bacterium
ATTTATCACGATAAAAGTGTGAAATTCGAGCTAAAACCTGAAATTAGCCGATTAATATAATATCCCCAAATTGAAGGCTTTTACCCCCGTATGCACAACTGAAATGATTGCATTTGCGAATGCCAATACATATTTCAATAAAATAAATACCTGTTTAATTGGTCTTAGCATCGACAGCAATCCTTCTCATCTGGCATGGATGTACGACATTTATTGCAAAACAGGAATAGTTATTCCTTTTCCTATTATTGCAGACAGAAGTGGAGAAATTGCAAGAAAATATGGGATGATTTCAAGTAGTATTAGTAATACTTCAACTGTTAGAAATGTTTTTATAATAGATGATAAACAAATTGTTAGAACAATCCTTGTTTACCCTATGAATATAGGAAGAAATATTCCAGAAATATTAAGAATAGTAAAAGCATTGCAAGTATCTGATGAGAATAACCAAATGGCACCTGCAAATTGGATGCCTTGTGATCCTATGATAGTTCCAATGCCAGAAACATACAAAGCTCTTACAGAAAGACTTGCTTCAAACAAACAGAATGGCAACAATTTTAGCTGGTATCTTAGCTTTAAAAATCCAGCAACATGTAATAACAATATTTCCACGGGATTATCTGCCAATAACATTATGAATAGAACAAATCCCAATTTGCAAATAAACAATAGCAATTATGGGACATTGCTTTCAAATTATATGTCCACAAACAATATCGAAACACCAAGCACGGCTAGCAACATAGAAAATAGAAACATACCTTCAAATGACACTTACTCTATACTTGAAAATTCAAAAGTTTCAACTCCTTCTAAATCCAAAGAATTAGAAACTAAATCAAATACAAGAACAACAGAAATAAGTCCCAAAACACCAAACAAAAACTTTCCACCAAAAGAAATACGCTAGCTCCCAATAATATAATTCACTAATAAAAAACACATTATAAAAATAAACATTGAAAGATAAGCACAAATTAGCTATGTAAAAATTTTCAGTACTAAATAGCCTGAACATTTTAGCCCAATAATATAATTCACTAATAAAAAAACACATTATAAAAATAAACATTGAAGGATAAGCACGAATAGCTATGTAAGAATTTTCAATTCTGAATAGCTTAAATGTGTTTAGACGAACAATTTTATTTTTATAACTGTGTTTTTTTTTACTAGTTTTGCAAAAGTATTTATGTTAGAAAATTATTGAATAATATTATCAATCTCATCCTTCATACTAACTAATACATCGCAACTATGATTAAATTTTTCTTGCTCTTCTTCTATTAATGGTAAGTTTAATAATTCATGGACTCCATCACTTCCTATTATAGCTGGCACTCCAATATATATTCCAGAATGACCATATTCTCCTTCCAATTTTGTAGATACTGTTAAAATTTCTTTTCCATTGTTTAATATTGTTTTAACAATTTTAGCTAGTCCCATGCCAATTCCATAATAAGTAGCTCTCTTTTTTTCGATTATTTCATAAGCTGATTGTTGAACTTCTGTATAAAGTTGAGATAAAATGTCTTCATTTTCTCCTCTTTCTTTTAAGATGTCTAATAACTTTTTACATCCAACATAGCTGTGGTTCCAAGGAACAAATGAAGAATCTCCATGTTCTCCCATTATATAAGCATGTATATTTTTGCTAGATACATTAAGTCTTTCGCCTATTAAATAACGAAGTCTAGCTGTATCTAAAACAGTTCCTGAACCTATTACTTTATTCTTTGGAAATCCAGAAACTTTTTGTACTACATATGACATTAAGTCTACTGGATTTGATGCAATTACAAATATTCCATTAAATCCAGAGTTTATAACATTTTGTGTTATTTCCTTCATTATTTTAGCATTTGCAGCTGCAAGTTCTAGTCTTGTTTGACCTGGTTTTTGGTTTAATCCTGCTGTAATTACAACTATATCTGCATCTTTGCATTCATTATAATCACCTGCTTTTATATCCATTTTGCCAGAAGCATATGGAATACCATGGTTTAAGTCCATAGCTTCTCCCTCTGCTTTGTCTTTTAAAACATCTATTAACACTAGCTCATTAATTCCACCTTGATTTTCAAGAGCATAGGCCATGCTCATTCCAACCATTCCTGTTCCAACTAGTACAAGTTTTCTACTTTCTATCATACAAATCATTCCTTTCTTATTTTTCTATCAATTTTCATTGTTAAAATATTCAAATCCATCAAATTTTATGTAAAATTTATTTGATGTATCTTTATATAAATTCTCATAAATAAATACACAAAATTTAATTTGTGTATTTATTATTTCTTATTTAATTTTCTTTAGTTAGGCTTTTTTTGCAACTTTTTTCGTTTCTTTGCTGCTTGATGTGCTCCAAAACCAGCTTAAGCTGTCATCTATACTTTTTTTATTTTCAATTTTTGCTTGTATATCATCAATCCATAGATATGATATAAAAGATATAAAAATAAATGTAAAGTCAAGAAGAATGCTTACAACAAGTGATGCTCGAGTCATTTCAGTTAGATTATTTGTCCATACTAGTTCTGCAGTATGACCAATTAATAATCCTAGAAATACCATTAGCATAACTGCTAATAGCCAGCTCTTATGTGTTTCTTTTCCTAAGTATAGAATTAAAACGAATAAAACTACAGCTAAAAGCAATGTTACTACATTTGTAAAATCTACTATTGGCATTTGTTTTTCCTCCTTTTATTTTAACTTTTGTTCTATTAAATTGGCTAAAGCTTCCGCTTTTTCCTTAATATAACCTTGATTTTTCCCTTCTATCATTACTCTTACTAGAGGTTCTGTTCCAGAAGGTCTTATTAAAACTCTTCCATTTCCAGAAAATTCTTTTTCTAATTTTTCTATTTCTGCTTTTATCTCAGGATCTTTTTCATAATCATATTTTTTGTTTGAGCTTACTTTTGCATTTACTAAAACTTGTGGATATATATTTATTATTTCACATAATTTAGAAACTGATACCTGTTTTTCTAAAAGAATTTTTATTAGCATTAAAGATGTTAATATACCATCTCCTGTAGGATTATAGTCTAATAAGATAATATGTCCAGATTGTTCTCCACCTAAATTATATCCATTTGCAAGCATATTTTCAAGAACATATCTATCTCCTACCTTTGTAGCTTCAAAATTAATATTATTTTTTTCGGCATATTTTCTAAGTCCTAAATTACTCATTACTGTTGCAACTAATGTATTTTTATTTAGTTTTCCCTTGTCATTTAAGTAATTAGAAATTATAGCCATTATGCAGTCTCCATCTACAAGTTCACCTTTTTCATTAACAGCTAAACATCTGTCTCCATCACCATCATAAGCAATTCCTAAATTGCAATTATGTTCTACAACAAATTTTTGCAGTCCTTCCATATGTGTCGAGCCACATTTATCGTTAATATTAATTCCGTCTGGATGATTGTTTATTATGTAATGATTTATTCCTAGTTTTGTGAATACTTTATCTGCAACAACTGATGTAGCTCCATTTGCTGTATCTATTGCTACTGTAAAGTTTTCTTTATTTAAGTTTTCTAATTCTTCTTCAAAGTTTTTTCTAAAGAAATATACATATTCTTCTAATAAATCTTCACTATTTTCTGCAACTCCTATTTTATCGTTTACCGCAGTTAATTCTTCTAATTTACCAGAATCCATAACTTCTTCTATTTCTTCTTCTAATGAATCTGGAATTTTCATTCCCTTATTACTAAAATATTTTATACCATTAAATTCAAATGTATTGTGTGATGCAGAAATAACAACACTTGCATCTGCTTTATATCTTCTTGTTAAATAAGCTACTCCTGGTGTTGGTAAAACTCCTAAAAGTTTAACATTAGCACCATAGCTTAAAAATCCTGCTGTCATAGCAGCTTCTATTAATGTACCAGAAATTCTGGTATCTCTTCCTATAAAAATTGTTGGAGTATGGTCCGAATGCTTAGAAAGCACATATGCTCCTGCCTTTGCAACTCTGTACACAAGTTCTGGTGTAAGTTCGCTATTAGCAATTCTTCTAATTCCATCTGTTCCAAAATATTTTCTCATAAAGTATCTATCTCCTTGTTTTGTAAAAATTCAAATTATTACTTGTATATTATATTTTTAATATATCAAAAATGCAATAGCTTTTGAAAAATATTTCACCTCTTTTCATATAAAAATAGGGACTATAACTATATAATTAGTTATAAGCCCTATTCTGCAAGTTACTACATTTTTTATTTTAAATTGTCTTCCACACATTTTAATGCTTCTGCAATTACTTTATCCATATCATAATATTTATACATTCCAAGTCTGCCGCCAAATATTACTTTTTCATCATTACTTGCAAGGTCTGCATATTTTTGATATAAAGTATTATTTTTATCATTATTTATTGGATAATATGCTTCTTTTTCTTTGTTCCAAGTATCTGGATATTCTCTTGTTATTATTGTCTTTGAAATTGTATCTTCTTGTCCTAGACTCTTTGCATATTCAAAGTGTTTATGCTCTATTATTCTAGTATATGGAACTTCGTATTCCGTATAGTTTACAACTGCATTTCCTTGATAATTTGAAATATTTAGTTCTTCTTCTTCGAATCTTAAACTTCTATATTCAAGCTCTCCAAATTTATAATCATAGTATTTATCTATTGGTCCTGTAAACACTATTTTCTCTGCAATATTATCAAGTTCTTGCTTATGCTCAAAGTAATCATAATTTAATTTTACTTCTATTCCATTAAGCATCTTTTCTATAATCTGAGTATATCCTCCCATTGGAATACCTTGATATCTATCATTAAAATAGTTATTATCATATATGAATCTTACAGGTAAACGTTTTATTATAAAGCTTGGAAGCTCTGTACATTTTCTTCCCCATTGCTTTTCAGTATAACCTTTCACAAGCTTTTCATATATTGTTTTTCCAACTAGAGAAATTGCTTGTTCTTCTAAATTTTTAGGTTCTGTAATTCCCGCTTCTTGCTTTTCTTGCTCAATTTTTGCTTGAGCTTCTTCTGGTGTTACAACTCCCCATAATTTATTAAATGTGTTCATATTAAATGGCATATTGTAAAGCTCGTTTTTATAACGTGCAACAGGTGAATTTGTGTATCTGTTAAATTCCGCAAATTGATTTATATAATCCCATACTTCTTTATTACTTGTATGAAAAATATGTGCACCATATTTATGAACATTAATTCCGTCTTTATTTTCTGTATAGATGTTTCCTCCTATATGTGGACGCTTGTCTATTACTAAAACTTTCTTTCCTTTTTTATTTGCCTCATAAGCAAATATTGAACCAAATAGGCCAGAGCCTACAATTAAATAATCGTATTTCATAATTTAGCCTCCCTTTAATCTTTTAAAAACAATACTTTATTTCTTATTATCTTTATCTTACTCATAATAAATACAGCTAATTCTTTTTTTAGTCATTGTGCTAATTTGATTTTTTTCTTCCACAATTTCTCTCCATTTTGATTTAATTTATGTTATGGTACAGTTTTCTTCAATAATGGTAATTTTTTTATTATACTTACTATCACTAAACATATTATATATGTTGAAAATATGCCAATTGTTCTCCATTG
>CAKOVP010000050.1 GCA_934122035.1 uncultured Clostridia bacterium
AACAATATCATTTTTGTGCTCTCTTTTCAATATTTTATTTTCAATGTATGTGTGACATATCTATTTTAAACCTATATTTTTTACTTTTTTCTTATTTAATTAATTGTTGTAATTGTAGTCATTTTGTGTTATAATTCTCTTGTTAAAGTTTTGTAACCTTTGATAAAAAAGTCGAAGGTTATTACCGTGCCTTCGATTTTTTTAATAAAATTTAGGAGGTATCGATAATGAAAGACATCAGCTTTACTTACTATCGCACTAATGGGCAGAAGTTTTCTATGGATCTCAACCGAGAATCTATCCTCGCAAAAATGCGAGAACTGGTGAAAAAGTATCCCGACTGCAATGACAACGCAACGACTCTTCTCCAAATCATTCCAGAAATAGAGACTATGGAGATTTACCAGTTTGCTCTGGACAGCCAAGATGTTCCTTACATCGTGTATACCACATTTTCTCACGCTGAGAAGCAGCTGCTCAAGTTTCGTGGTACTTATCGCATTACATGGGAATACTTCAAGTCTCTCTGTCGTGAAGCAGAGGAAAAGAATAAGTAATTTTTCTGATCTTTCATAAAAAAAACAGCCTCTTAACTTTTGCATAAAGTTAAGGGGCTGTTTAGTTTTTACTTAAGCTTCAGATTGCGTTGTCATGCAATTCTTTCAAGACCCGGTCATAAGCCTTTTCCATAAGGGCCTTGTAATTTTCATCCTTAATCTCCATAGACATCTCTTTGAAGAGCTTGGGATCGTTGCGGCAGATATGCATAACAGTTTCAACAAACTTTTCATCTGTCAAGTACTCCGCCGAAGGTTCAACCTTGTTGGTGAAGAAAATTTCATGTGTTCCATCAGGGTAGCTCTGTGTTGCTGAGTATACCTTTCCGTTTGCGACGCAGACTTCGGCTAACATAAAAGTCATATTAGTAAAAACTCTCATAGTAAATTCTTTCATCTTTTGTTCCTTTCTCCCTATTTAGGGACTGAAAATGTATAAGTTCCTTTGCAATTCATATTGCAATATTTTTATTATACCATATATTTACATAAAATGCAAATTTTATTGTTTCTTTATCTTTGGCTTTGCAATTAATGATGCTAAATATCCAAAGAATATTGCTGTTGCAATTCCACCAGCTGATGCTTTTACCCCTCCAATAAATGCTCCTAATATTCCAGTTTCTTTAACTGACTCTATAGCTCCTTTGGCTAAATTTGCTCCAAAACCGTGTTAATGGAACTGTGGCACCTGCACCTGCAAAATCTATTAAATATTTGTATAAGCCTAATCCTCCTAAAATTCCTCCAACTGTTACGAAAGTTACTAATATTCTTGCTGGTGTAAGCTTTGTTTTATCTAATAAAATTTGACCTATTATACATATAATTCCACCTGTTACGAAACATCTTAATAATTGCATCCAATCTATACTTTGTAAAAAGTCCATATTTAACAAATTTCCTCCTTTTAGACTTCTATTGAAATTGCATGTGCTATTCCTGGTATTGTTTCTCCTTGTTGTGAACTTGTAGAATTCATTAGTGCTCCTGTTGCAATTAATAAAATTCTTTTCATTTTTTGTTCTTTTAATAGCTTAAAGAAATATCCAGAAAATATTGTAGCTATACAAGCACATCCACTTCCACCAGAGTGAGTGTCCTGTTTTTCTTTATCAAACATTAAAACTCCACAATCATTATAATTAGAATTTATATTATATCCTTTGGTTTGTGCCATTTCTGCTACAATTTCTTTTCCTATATGACCTAAATCCCCTGTTATTATTGCATCATAATAACTTGGTTTTCTATTAGTATCCTGTAAATGTGTTATTAAAGTATCTAGTGCAGCAGGTGCCATTGCAGCTCCCATATTATTTGCATCCTTTATTCCCATATCGACTATCTTTCCTGGTGTTATGTTGGTTATTTTTGGTCCTTCACCACTGCTAGATAATATAACTGCTCCAGAACCAGTTACTGTCCACTGTGCTGTTGGTGGTCTTTGAGTTCCAAGTTCTAGAGGAAATCTAAATTGTTTTTCCGCACTACAGAAGTGACTAGATGTTGCACAAATTACATTGTTTGCAGCCTTTCCAGATACAAAAACAGACCCCAAGCACATACTTTCAACAAATGTTGAACAAGCGCCAAAAACTCCAAAAAATGGAATGTTAGAATCTCTTAATCCAAAATCAGAAGATATACATTGATTTAACAAATCTCCTGCAAATATATAATCTATATCTGTTTGTGCAATTTTAGATTTAGATATAACCATATTTACAGTTTCTTTTACTATTTTACTTTCAGCCTTTTCCCAAGATTTTTCACCCCAAAACTCATCATCTAAGCATTTATCAAAATACTTTGCCATTGGCCCATCTGCTTCCTTTGGACCTACTATTGATGCTGCTTCTACAATTACTGGTGGCTCTTCAAAGCTAATTGTTTGTTTTCCTATCTTTTTCAATACACTTTTCCTCTCTTTCTTTTAAGCAAAAATGTTTGCTATTATTCCAATTATTACAGATGTAGAAATTCCAAATACTAAAACGGGACCTGCAACTGTAAACATTTTTCCACCAACACCCATAACATATCCTTCAGATTTGTATTCAATAGCAGGTGATACTATTGAATTTGCAAATCCTGTTATTGGAACTAGTGAACCAGCACCTGCAAATTTTCCTATTCTATTAAATACATTTAGTGCCGTTAAAATTGCAGAAATTGCAATTAAACTAATTGATACAACAGTCGAGCTTAAAGTATTGTCCATTCCTTTATACATACAAAAGTCCATAATTATTTGTCCAATAGAACATATTAATCCGCCTACCCAAAAGGCATTAAAGCAATTCTTTAGTATTGGTGAATTTGGCGATTTTTGTTTTACATATTCATCATATTCTTTAGGTGTATTTATTTTTTCCACAAGCTATTCACCTACTCTCTTTCTCTGTCTAACATAAAACTTAAGTCTAAATCAACATAGTAGTCTGATATTTTATCCTTATTTATTTTTGCTCTTTGTTCTAATATTTTCACCTCAGTTAAATAATCTAGTGTTTTAGAAGCTTCTGAAATTGTTTGAACAATAGCATCTTTCCAAGATATTTTTGAACTTCCTGTTATAATTAAATGTTTTTCCATTTTTCATCCTCCCACAAAAATTTCTAAAATTATCATTTCCAAAATTTTTTAACTTATGCAGAATTGTGAAAATATTTTATATATATGAAAAAATAATACATTAAAAAAATATTTGAGACAAAACTCAAATAACTTATTTAAAATTGACAATTTATAATTTAAAATAAGTTTGAAGATGTTTCGTAGAAAAATATTATTTTTACAATTGTATTATTTTTAATAAATTTTTCTTTATAAAATAGGACAAAAAAAGATAAGTTCATATAAACTTACCTTTTAATTTATTAATATTATTTAAATTATTTTGCTGCTTTTTTTGCAACTTCTGCAACTTTTGTGAAAGCTGCTGGATCTGATACTGCCATTTCAGCAAGCATTTTTCTGTTTATTACAACATTTGCTTTCTTTAATCCATTTATTAATTGGCTGTATGTTAAACCATTCATTCTTGCAGCTGCATTTATTCTTGCTATCCATAATTTTCTGAAGTTAGATTTTTTATCTTTTCTTCCAACATATGCATAGTTTCCAGATTTCATAACTGCTTGTTTAGCCATTCTAAATCTGTAATGTTTTGCACCATAATATCCTTTTGCTTTTTTTAATATTTTATTATGCTTTTTACGTGTTATTATTGCTGTTTTTACTCTTGCCATTTTTTATTCACCTTCCCTATTTCTTACTATTTGTTACCATATGGTAATAATTTTTTGATTCCTGCTTCGCAAGTTTTATCTGCATATGCATCTAAAACGCTTCCTCTAGCTTTTGCTCTTGAAGACTTGTTTGCTAGTAAATGTCTTCTATTTGATTTTGTTCTTTTTACTTTTCCTGTTGCTGTATAGCTATATCTTTTCTTTGCAGCTTTATTTGTTTTTAACTTTGGCATAATTTTTCCTCCTTAATTGTTTTGGTTTTCCTATATAAATAGCTTTTAGCTAATATATTGCATATTTTATTTTTCTGTCTTTTTAGTAAGTATTACAAACATATTCTTTCCTTCTAATAAAGGCTTTTTCTCTACATTTGCAATATCTGATAAATTTTCTATAAATTCATTTAGAGTTTCTTCTCCTGCTTTTGTATAGTTTAGCTCTCTTCCTCTAAATCTAACAGTTATTTTTACTTTGCTTCCGTCTTCTAAGAATTTTCTTGCATTTTTTGCTTTAAATTCAAAGTCATGTTTGTCTATGTTTGGAGTAACTCTTAATTCTTTTGTCTCAAAAGTTTTTTGATTTTTTCTAGATTCTTTTTCTCTCTTTGCTTGTTCAAACTTATATTTTCCATAATTCATAAGTTTGCAAACTGGTGGTTGAACACCTGGTGAAACGAGTACTAAATCTAGTTTTGCTTCATATGCTTTATCTAAAGCTTCTTCTAATGAAACAACTCCAAATTTTTCTCCATTAGCTCCTATTAATTGTACTTCTCTTGCTCTAATTTTTTCATTAATTAGTAATTCTTGTTTTATAAAAAACACCTCCAAAAAAAATAAGATTGACTTTCAAAAAGCCAACCCACAATTGCATTTATATTGCTATTTTATAAATAGCTATGCACAATTTATGCACTATAAATGAATATTAAATTCTACCTTTTGCTCATTTGCTAAGGTGAGAAGTGGATTCTTCTTCTTGAACATTATTTATTTTACTACATAATTCATGTATTTGTCAAGTATTTTTTACTAATATATTTTTGAAATAAAATTTAACCCCCTACCACTTTTTAGTAGCGGGGGGTTGAACCATTGCAAATTAATACACTTCTAATTCCGTGATGACAATATTGAGTTCTGCGAAAGTTTTTTTGGCAAATTTATCTCTTATATCAAACCACACATCTTTTCCAATTTTTCCAATTGCCAAAACTCGACCGTCATCTCTGAAAATAACAGCAACCTTATCACCATCATAAATACGTGCTTTATTAAAATTTTTTTTAACCTGATCGCAGAAAACTTTTCCTTCTTTTTCAGTGTTTCCAACCTTAATAAATGGAAGATTTTTTAAAAGCATAGTAGAAGTATCTTCGAACATAATATCCCAAGCATAATAACATTGACACCCAAAATAGTACGGTGGTTCTTTTAAGCCTTTAATCCGAGCTGTTGCAATATTAATTTGCTGAAATTCCATATCAATTCCTCCTAACAATTGTTTTACGAGAATTTATAAAACTGCTATTGTTTTTTATAGTTCGCATAGCTACGAATAATTACAATTGTTATTATATCATAATATATAGAGAGTTTCAACTCTTAGCAAAAGCTTGTTTTCTTTATATTAATTTTCATAGTAAGTTGATTTCATATGGAGCGAATCACATACAAGTTACGAACTAAGTTCTCTTTCTAAAATAATTATATATGAATTATTATTAAATTTCAATGAAAGTATATAAAGTTATCAAATTAAATGATATAATTTGTTTAAAATTACAAATAACTTATTTTAAG
>CAKOVP010000051.1 GCA_934122035.1 uncultured Clostridia bacterium
ATATTTTTGCATTTTTCTTCACCTCACATTATAATATATATTTACTTATTAGTCAATATTGTATAACTAATTTTATCTTTTGCCATTTTATTAATTATTAAATTAGCATTTTTATTATCTTTGGATTTTTTTAGAATTAATTTTCTTTTGATTAAATAAAATTTTACTGCTAGCTAGGCTTGTATAAACTTTTATTATTATATGCTATAAATACTTATATTTCAAGCAAAATCGTTCGTCAAATTCTAACAGATTTTGACTTATATACAAAAAGTATGCAAAACTTATTTAATTTTGCATACTTAAATATTTTTCAATAAAAATCTTTTATAATTAAAATTTACACACCCATCTTGACAAGCTTATTTTTATTCCTGATTTTTTACTACAACACTTGTTCCTTGTTTTGTTTTTATTCCTGCTTTGGGTAATTGGTTAGTTATTGTATCTATGCTGCTGCCTTCACTTTCTTTTAATTCTAATTGTAGTCCAACATCTTCTAATACTTTTTTTGCTTCTTTTAATGTAAGTCCTATTATATTGGGTACTTCTACTTCTTGCTGTTCTTCTTCATTTTGTTTTTTTATTTCTAAATATGGAAGTACTTCTCCTAAAACTTGTGATGCAATTGGTGCTGCAATACCACCTCCTTGGTGACCTCCCTCTCCTGTTGGATTATAGAGTGTTATTAATATGCATACTTGTGGATTTTCTATTGGAGATGTTCCTATAAATGATGTTACATATTTCCCTGTATTTACTCCGTCTTCCGATGTTCCTGTTTTTCCTCCTATGCTATAACCTTGTACTTGTGCGTTTTTTCCAGTTCCTTCTGCTACAACGCTTTGCATCATACTCAATACTTTTTTAGAAGTTTCTTCTGATATTACTCTATCTTTTTTTACTGTTTCTTTTTCTGTTATTTCTCCTGTTTGGCTATTTATTATTTGTTTTACTACTCTTGGCTGTATATATGTTCCTCCATTTGCTATTGTAGAAACCATTGTTATCATTTGTATTGGAGTAACCTCGAATCTTTGACCAAATGCTATTGTTCCGAAGTTCAACTGGCCCTACTTTAGATTCTTTTAAGAAAATTCCTGTGGCTTCTCCTGGTAAGTCTATTCCAGTTCTACTTAAGAATCCATATTTTCTTAAATACTCATAATATTTACTTACCCCAATTTTTTCTCCAAGCCCAATAAATACTGGATTACAAGAATTCATTAAAGCCTGCCTTAAAGATTCTGCTCCGTGTGGTCTATAATATCTCCAACATTTCATTTTTACTCCTGCCACATCTATATATCCAGAGCAATTAAACTCCCCTGCTTTGTCAGTTTCTGTTACTATTCCTTCTTCAAGTGCCGTAGAAGCTGTAACTAATTTAAATGTAGAACCAGGCTCATATGTGTCTGATATTGCTTTATTTCTCCACATTGCCTGTAAAGCATTTGACCTTTCTGTTGCAGACATTGTCTCCCAATTTGCTTTTTGTTCTTCATTATTTATTGTATACGGTTCATTTAAATTAAAATCTGGATAACTTGCAATTGCTAAAATATCTCCATTTTGTGGGTTCATTAGCAAAATGTTTCCACCATCTGTACACACATTATCTATACAAGCTTCTTTTAAGTACTTCTCTGCAATTCCTTGTATTGTTGCATCTATTGTAAGTACTAAATCATTTCCATCTATTGCTGGCTCATAGCTTTCTGATGTATTGCTTATATCAATTCCCTTCGCATCTGTCATTTTTAGTATTTTGCCATTTTCTCCTTTAAGCTCTTTTTCATATGTAGCCTCAATTCCTGCTAAACCCTGATTATCGCTTCCACAAAATCCTATTATTTGAGATGCTAAATTATTATATGGATAAAACCTTTTTGTATCTTCATCTATGTTAATTCCAGATCCCAAATTATTTTCTTCCAGCCACACTCTTAGCTCATTTGTTTTATCCTTCTCAACCTTTTTAACAATTGTTTCTATAGCTGTTTTTTTATTTACCTTTTTTAATACTGTATCATAATCAAGTTCAAACAAATCACTTAATTTTCTGGCTACAAGCTCTTTATTTTTCTTAGCAATATTTAGAGAATTTACAGTAATAGTCTCCACACTGCTACTAGTTGCAAGTAAAACCTTTCCTGTTGTATCGTATATATTTCCCCTTTTCGGGCTTATTTTTCTATCAAGAGTTTGTTGTAAATAAGCCATTTGCTTTAAGCTATCTCCTTTTATAAATTGAATATATCCCACTCTAACAATCATAACAACAAAAATAAAGCTCGCAAAAATAAATTCAAGCTTTACCCTTTTCTTTCTAGAAATTTCTCCTTTTTTATTTAATTGATAATTTTTTATTCTAGATTCTTTTTTTAACTTTTTTCCAGCTTCATTGTCATTCTTCTTCTTTCTATTTAGAAAAATTTTATTAATCTTTTCGTCTCTATTACTTTTTTTCTCTCTTTCAGTTAGCTTTTTTATATTTAACTTCTTATTCTCTCTAAACACAATAATCACCTTTTTAAGTATATGATTTAGAAAAGAAATAATAACTTATAATATTAAAATCTATAAAATTTGAACTTCTAAATTTTATACTTTCACTTATTGCATCTCTTAATATATTTTACTATTACATATATTCCTCTTTGTTTCAAGTTTACTAATATGCAATTTGCTGATTCGTTTTTACCTTAATTAGGAATGAATAAATCTCTTTAATACTAATACTTTCATTGTACATATTCCTTAAAATATATAATCTAGAAATTGTATTAGAGTAGGGCAAGAACCATTGTTGCTGTTGGTGTTGTTTGCTTTTTGAACATCTTTACACGCTTTATGCATTCCTCTATTTTTTATGCATGCATAGCTTGTGCTTATAAATGTTTTTTTCAAAATATTCTTTTAAAAAATTATCAACTATCCATCTATGAACTATCCTGTCTATATATCTACTTTTTTCTATTTTTCTTAACTTTGGTTGTGTTACATAGAATACTGTATAGCCTCCATGTTTGTACCTTCCATTCTTTAAATTTTCATACAACCAATTTATGTATTCTTCTTGTTTTAGATTAAATAAAATTATCTCATTTCTATAGCCTTTTCCTTTTTTACTAAAATTATGTGCTTGCATTAATTTTTCATAAGTTAATTTTTTATCAAATTGGTTTCTAATTGTTCTTGGCATAGTATTTTGCAAGTCCTCCTATTATCTTACCAATTTCATATATCTTATTCATTGCTATATCAAATCTTTTGGTGTCTATCCATTTTTGTTTATTCATTATTCTTAAATATATCCTTTGACAGTTCATTTCTGAATCAATATTGTTTATAATTTTTAATTGTTCTTGCATATAATTAAATGTATTCTTATTTGTTTTATAAACATATAAAACATTATTTAACATTTTATACATACTTGTTTTATACTCTGACCCAATGCTAAACTTCTCTGTCCTTGGCAATTTCACCATAACATTTAACATATATTCAATGTAGTCTTCTATTTTTGGTATTAATATTAATTGTTTATTTTCTAATTCTTTTGCTGTTGTATTATTTGAAGTTTCATATATTTTCATACTACTTTTAGTTTTTACAAATTCCCATCAAAAAATTTATTTAATGCTAGTACATACTCATCATCTTCATATGCTGCTATTCCCTTACATTTTAAACAATTAATATTTTTATTCTTTAATCTACAAGCTCTACCTGGTCTATTTATTATTTCTTTTAATTCTTTCTTTTCTTTGATATAATCATACACGACATAACTATATGTTGTTTTATCCAGCTTTTCTATATATTTATCTATTGCTGTTACAGGGACTCCAACTTTACATATGTTATTTTTAAAACATGTACATTTTAAACCAAATTTATTATGCAATAGCACTGCATCTTTACCTGTTGCAATATAAAAATGTCCTAATTTTATTAGCACTATTCTAGCGCCATTTTTTTCTTGCAGAATTTCTAACATTTTACTAAAACTCATTTTTTACCACTCCTTAAATAAATTTTGCGGCGATCTTTTTCTTTATTTGCTTTACATAATTGTGTCCGCAAACACAGAAAAAGCGCCACGCAAGTGGCGCCACGCAAGTGGAAAATTTTAGATGTGTTGCCCATTTTACAAATGGGTACCACCTAAAATTTTCCACATAGCGTATTCCATTCGCTATGCTTTAGGTGCATAGTCATCTTTATGTTAATTTCTTGTCATTGAAGTTCTGAGTTCTTATTTAGAACCCATCACTTCCATATCTCATGGTATCAAATATAAAGTAGGGCGGGAAGCATTAACGCTGTCGGTGAGGGTAGGATTGGTGCCGCTACGGTAAGAAGCTGGAACGTCAGAACCATAGAAGTTGAAAAAGCCGCCTCCTCTGCAAGCTCTGCCGAAGGTGACGTCCGCTTCTTGTGTAAATTCATAGCAATTTCCAGCAAAATCATAGATATTATTTGCCTTCCAACTTTCACTATATCCTGTATTTTGTTTTTTTCCATGTCCTTCTGCTGTATTATTATAATAATTTCCCCAAGTACTTGAATTATTTATGTCAAATTTAGAATCAACTAGCCAATTACATGTAGCATCCCACTGCAATCCCCATATCATTCTGGTTTTTACTTTTGAACCCGAAGCAAGAGTAGTACAATTTTTATACAATGTATACCAATCTACATTAGTTTGAGTTGCTCCTGTCTTCTCTCCATTTGCTGTTAACTCATATCTTCCTATATAAAATCCTTTATATTTTTCTAAACTTGCAATCATTTCTTCATAGTCATTTTTCATAGTCTCTGCCATATTTGCCAGACTACTAAATCCTGCTGTTGCATAATTGGTAACATCACGATCTGAATCAGTTAATATATCTGGCTCTCTAAAATCACTTGTATCTCCTGGCTTTACTCTTTTTTGTCCACTTATTATAGTATTAGTGTATTTTGTAGTTTTTACTCCTGTACTTCCTGCTAAAGCTTGTCCTGCATCAACTGTTGTATATAAACTACTTGGTGTTTCTACTGGCACCCACACCCATTGGTTTCCAACTAAATCTCTTCTTACGTCTTCTTTTCCTTTATCTAATTCTTTATCTGCTACATTATCTGAAATTACTATTCCTTTTGCTTTTGTTCCTCCTACGTAATAATAGCCTTCTGGTATTGTTACTCCATCTGCTGCTGGATCATAATCAACAGAGCCGCCTGAACTACCTCCTCCAGAATTTCCTCCATTTCCAGTATTACTTCCGTTTCCAGAGTTTTCGTTTTCTGATATTAAATCTTCCATTTCATCTGTTAATGCATTTACAGCTTTTTCGGTATTTACTTGTCCCTCTACTGTTTGGTTTCTTGCATCTTGTGCTCTACTTATTATTCCATTTTGTCCTAATACTAAGTTAAGACTTATTCCTGCTAATATTAATAAAACTACTATTGTTACGACCAAAGCAACTAGGGTTATTCCGTTTTTCTTGTTTTACATTTATATTTTTA
>CAKOVP010000052.1 GCA_934122035.1 uncultured Clostridia bacterium
TCTTTGAATTCTTGCTCTTTTTCAGAAATTAGAGTTTCAATCTCATCTCTTACCTTATTAACTAAGCTTCCAACAACTGGTCTTTCTTCTGCTGCTATATCTTTCATTCCTCTTAAAATTTCTGTAAGTTCACCTTTTTTTCCAAGAACTCTTACTTTTAAGTCATTTAATTCTTGACTATTTTTTATTTGTTCAATTTTTTCTTTTGATTTTTGGCTAATTTCTTCTAGCTTTTCCCTCATTTTTTAATTCCTCCTTATAATCTTTATATGTTATTTTTTTTATAATTTACCTTTATTAAGTTATACTATTTTAGTGAATTTTTTAATCAAAAAAGCCACTCATCCCTAAAATATTTTGTGAATATTTTAGGACGAATGACTATAAAATCCGTGGTACCACCTAAATTTATTAATTGAATATATTGCTGAAAACTTTTTCTGAATTCTTATATTTAAATACAAGAATTTTAAGAAAATTCATCTGTTTCCACATTTTATTAACAATTAACCTCTTTACTGCTATAACGGGCTTTCCCGATTTTTCCTACTCTGTATTTTATATTAATCTTTTAATAATTTCAGAAAAATGTCTCCAAAGTGAAATTTCTGTAATTAATATATAATTGGCTCTCAGCTTTGCCATATTTCTCTTTAATATATTTTACAATTACATACTTTGCTTTCTCATTGACTTTATGTAATATACTACCATAAAATAGATAAAATTACAATAGAATTATGCTATTTTTCTGTTTTTCTAACTAACATTTACTTTACAAAATTACATTTAACTTTTCTCTTGATGTTATTCTAACTAGTTGCCATATAACAGCAATAAGGAGCCCAGTATTACCTAAGCTCCTTTGCCACTTCCTTGAATTAGTGACACAAAAATTATTTTGTTGCTTTAAAGTTCACCTATACCTTTTTTCTCGTAAATGTAGACATAAAGGTCATCGTCTCTATACAGCATTATTAAAAATTTTGCTGTTTCATGCAAATATACATTTGCATCTGGCTCAACACCCCAGAAACGATTTTCTACTAGTTCTACCTTCACAGGGAACTTACTTACATCATCTATATCCTTGAGCCATACAACACCAAATAGTACTTTGGCTCTGTTATAAATTTCTGCTGTAAGTCTTGCAGTTGCCTTAATTCCTTCTTTGGATGTATCCGTTTGGATTGCTTCTAAGAACAAAGGTCCACGTTTTTCGTCATAGTCCCCCTTTACGTATGCAAAAGCAAAATCCTTAAGGAACATTTGGATATAGTACCATCTCTTCGCTGCTTCTCCAGTTAAATACTTGCCAGACGTATCTGCCAGTACTGTCCGTGGTGCTTCGCAGTAAAAATATTTATTGATCTCCCTCCATCTATCCCTTTCAAAGTCAATTTCTTTCCAATCGTTTTCCAAGATAAAACCTCCTTTAGGTTTCAAGGATTATATTTTCGAACTTCTTTATTGTACCAAATTTTTTTGCAAAAGTCAAATTATGTAAAGCATAAATGCATAAAAAAAATGAGCCATTGCCCATTCTTTCTTATTATTGGATTCCATATTTCTTTTTGAATTTGTCTGCTCTTCCACCTGTTGTTTCTCTTTTTAAGTTACCTGTCCAGAATGGATGACATTTTGAGCAAACATCAACTTTTAGATCTTTCTTTGTTGATCCTGTTTTTATAACATTACCACACGCACATGTGATTGTTGTTTCTCCATAATTTGGATGTATTCCTTCTTTCATTGTTAATTCACCTCTTCTTTTTTTATTAAAAACTGCTAAATATTATAATAACACAATTTTTTATACTTTTCAAGTGTTATTTTTTTATTTATAGTTATATTTTATAGTTTTTGATTATTCGCTATTTTATATAACTTTAAATTGCCAATTTACTGGTTGTTATTTCTTCCTTGCATATATGTTGCCGAAGCCTGAACTTCTTCTTTTAAAGAATATCTTTTTACTATTTTAGACACTATATTAAATAAGCAAGCAATTATTAAAATAACAAGTAATAATTTTTTCCAAATTTTAGACATTTTTTATCTCCATTTTCTAAACAATTACACTATTATTATACTATATTTATTTATTTTGTCAATGTATTTGTGACATATCTATTTTAAACCTATAATTATTTATAGCTTCCATATCGCATTCCATAAAATATAAAGTAACCCTAAAAACAGTATAATCAGTTGCATAATCTGAATAGAAAGTACAATATTTTATATTTTCTCTATATAATCTTTATAAATTTTCTATTTGTTGTTCACTTAATCCTGTCAATTGACTAATTTCTTTAATACTCATTTTATCTTTTAGTTTCTTTGCCATCATGGCAATTCCTTTCGAAATACCTTGTGATATTCCCTGAGATATCCCCTGCGATATTCCCTGAGCCACCCCCTGTTCAATTCCTTGTTTTTTTCCTTCTTCTAAACCTTCATTCCAATTTCTTTTCATTTCTCTTCTTATTATTCTTGATGCGTTCGTCATATCAACTTCGTCTCCCTTCCCATTTTTTATTTTTTCTATAAACTTTTTTATCATGTTTTCATTTTCTGTTCCCGTTAATTCATATCTTATTAATGTTTCTATTTGTTGGTTATTTTCTTCTTTATCTCCATCTAGATTTTCCTGGTTTTCTATTACATCTTCTATATTTTGGTATAATTCTTCTTTTTCCTTTGAACTTTCTATTAGCATTGCCTTTGATGTTATTAAATTATCTTCTAATAATTCTTCTCTACTAAAATCATTTACATCTATTAATTTGTATTCCCCTTCTGGTTCTGTAAATCCCTCTAACTTTTCTTCTATATCTTTTAATCCCTGCTTTTTCCATTTTTTCTTTCCTGTATATAAGACTATTGCTAGTACTTTGGGTACTTTGGGTATTTTATAGTCTTTTTCTTTCATTCTTTTAATATCTATCGCTGAGTCTATTATTGCTTGTTTGTAATTCTGTATTCTATATGCCATTTTGTCATCTATTGTTGACTGATGTTCTATTAAGATAAAATAATCCTTATCTTTTATTTTATAAACTATATCTGCTTCTATACTTCCAAAGATGCTTGTCCTAAATTCTTTTTCATACTTTTCTATTTCATCTTCTGATAAGTCCATATTCAAATGGATTTTAAGAAAATTTACTACTTCTTTTTTATTTGATAACATTTCTTTAAATAGCTTATCATGTTTTTTGTTTATTGGAATTACATTTATATACGTCTCATCATCTTCAAAAAGTAGCCCTTTAGGATTTTCCTTCTTATGTTTTCTTTTTTTTCTCTTTCTTTCCTTCTCACTAGCTTCTTCTATAAGCATTTGTTCGTATATTTCCGATGCTTTTTCAAGTCTTGGTTTAACATATGTAAAATAATATTCTTTTGTATATGTCATTATTTCTTTGCCATCCATTGTTTTTAATCCAATTGGCTCATATTTCTGCATTTTCTTCACCTCACATTATAATATATATTTACTCATAAGTCAATATTGCATAACTAATTTTATCGTTTGTCGTTTTATTATTTTTTATTATTGGATTTTCAATTTTTATTATCTTTGGAATTACTAGAATTAATTTCTTTTGATTTAATCTTTCTTTGAAGAATTTTATTATTTCCTATCTTTTCTAAACTTAAGCTTTCATTATTATATTCCAAACATAGCTTGATTTCAAGCAAATTCGTACGTCAAATTTCTACTAGTTATGACTTTTATATCCTCCAAATTTATATTTTACCTTTACTTCTCCACATTTTTTACTACTAACTATTTATTTATCTATGATATTATTACCGATAAGATAGCACTTCCGATATGTTTATTTTATGGCATTTAAACAGTATCATTTGTAAGCGCTCAATAAAACGGCGTAAGATAACCCCAGATTTTTAAGTTTTGCTTAAATTTCTGGGGTATTATTTTTATTCTAAATTTAGTTCTGTATATATCTGCAAACACAGAAAAAGCGCCACTTGCATGGTGCCACACAAGTGGAAAATTTTAGATGTGTGGCCCATTTTCAATGGGTACCACCTAAAATTTTCCACATAGCGTATTTCTATTTACTATGCTTTAGGTGCATAGTCATCTTTATGTTAATTTCTTGTCATTGAAGTTTTGAGTTCTTATTTAGAACTCATCGCTTCCATATCTCATGGTATCAAATATAAAGTAGGGCGAGAACCAGTGCGGCTGTCGGTGCTGGTAGGAATGCTGTAGTTACGATAAGAAGCTGGATAGCTAGAGCCATTGAGGTTATAGTAGCCTCCTCTGTAAGCTCTGCTGCCGGCGTTGTTCGCTTCTTGTGTGAATTCATAACAGTTTCCAGCAAAGTCATATATATTATTTGCCTTCCAGTTTTCACTAAAGCCGGTATTTTGTAAACTTCCATGTCCATCTGCAGTATTATTATTATAATTTCCCCAAGTACTTGAATTAGTTATGTCAAATTTAGAATCAGCTAACCAATTACATGTCGCATCCCACTGCAATCCCCATATCATTCTGGTTTTTACTTTTGAACCACTAGCTAATGTTGTACAATTTTTATATAA
>CAKOVP010000053.1 GCA_934122035.1 uncultured Clostridia bacterium
GTATTCAAATCAGGTTCGATACCATTCATATTAATAGCTGTAATAGAGTTTGCAATATTTGTTAATATGTCTTGCACGTGTTACGCAAATGTAACAATCCCATTTGTAGCTTCTATAGTAATTGGAACAATTCAGTTAGGAGCAACAGTTGATTATGCAATATTAATGACTAATAAATATTTAGATGCAAGATGTGACGGCAAGAATAAACAAGAATCTGCAAAATATGCACTTGAAAATTCAGCAAAATCAATAATAGTAAGTGCATCATGCTTCTTCGCAGCAACATGTGGAGTTTCAATAATATCAAAGATAGATATGATAGGTTCAATTTGCACATTAATTTCAAGAGGTGCTCTAATAAGTATGGTTGTAGTAATTACAATGCTACCTGCATTTTTGATGGTATTTGATAAGATTATTTGCAAAACAACTAAACGAACTAGACACGCTGATATAAAATATTAGACCACTAAATAATTACAATTTTCCAACATGAGAATAGCCTATAACGGCAAATAAGAAAGGAAGTAAAATATTATGAATAATAAAAAAATAATGCCAAAAATTATTGCTTCATCTTTAGTGTTAGCATTAGGAACAATTAATGCAGTTCCAGCTTTAGCATATAGCAAAGATGAAACTGTTTATACTAAAGTAAAATCAAATGGTGAAAGTTATCAAACAACTGTAACCGAACACATAAAAAATACAGATGATTTAGAAACATTAAATGATATATCAGAATTATTGAATATAACAAATACAAATGGTGATGAGGAATTTTCTAGAGAGAATAACTCTATAACATGGAAGGCTTCTGGAAACGATATTTACTATAAAGGAAATACAGAAAAAGAAATTCCAATAGAAAGTACAATTAAATATGAATTAGATGGAAACGAAGTAGAAGTCAAAGATCTAGCTGGAAAAAGTGGAAAAATAAAAATTACAATTAGTTATGCAAACAAAGAAGAAAGAATAGTTAGAATCAATGGAAAAACAGAAAAAATGTATGTTCCATTTGTAGTTGCAACAGGAACAATGTTTGATAACACTAAAATAAAAAATGTTACTGTTACAAACGGCAAAGTAATTGATAATGGAAATAAAACATTAGTTGTAGCATTAAGTTGTCCTGGATTAATTGAAAGCCTTGGACTAGAAGATGATGTAGATATAGATTTAAACAAAATTGAAATATCATTTGATGCAGAAAATTTTGAAATGGGAAATATAATGAGTGTTGCAATGCCTAAAGTATTTGAAAATGCAGACATAGATAATTTAGATGCTTTAGATGATATATATTCACAAATAAATGAATTAAAATCTGCTTCAACACAATTAGTTGAGGGTGCAAAGACTTTACAAGATGGAACAGAAGAGTATGTTTCAAAGAGTACAGAATTTGCAGAAGGATTAGAAACATTCAATCAAGGAATAAATACTGCAACAAGTAGTTACAATAAAATAGATGAGGGTATAGACTCTGTAAACTCAAACATAAGCACAATAAAAAGTGGTGCAAGCAAACTAAATCAAGGTGCAAGTGATTTAAGTGATGGACTAAACACCTTAAAAACAGGTGTAGAAGAAGGAAAAGAACAAGCTGTTTCTTCATTAGAAACAAGTAGCAAAACATTATCTGCTGGAATCGATCAAATAATAGCAGGAAAAGACCAAGAAGTAGAAACAATAAAAAAACAAGTAATAGAAAATGGCAATAAACAATTAGCAGAAGGACTAAAAACAGGAGTAAGTAGTGCTGTATCATCTGCAATAGACAGTACAATGAAAAAGAAAATGGCAAGCATAAAAAAAGAAATTCTTGCAGATGAAACATTAACAAAAGAGGAAAAACTTGCAATTCAAAAAGCACTTTCAAGTATATCAATATCAGATACAGAAAAACAAGCTATGTCAAAACAAATTGGAACAGCGATAGACAGTGCAATAGAAAAAACAACAAAATCACAAGAAGCTGGATTAGACAAAATAAATGATAATGAAAAAGGCGTAAAAGCAGGACTAAACACATTAAAAACACAAGCTACATCTAGCATAAAAACAGGAATAAGTGCAATATCATCTGGATTTGATTCTATAACAGACGGAACAACAAAATTAATAAAAGGCTCAAACGACTTAAAGAGTGGGACATCAACATTAAGCCAAGGAACAGCAAAACTACAATCAGGAGTTGGCACACTTGCAAGTGGTTCGAAAGAATTAAAGACAGGACTAAACACACTAAACTCTTCAAGCGATAAACTAAACACAGCTAATAAACAACTATTAGAAGGTGCAAATACAATATCAGATGGAGCAAAAACACTTGCAGAAGGAATATCTACATTTGATAAAGATGGAATAAACAAAATAGTTTCATTTGTAAATGGAGATGTAAAAAATTTACAAACAAGAATAGAAAAATTACAAGAACTAGCAAACGAATATGACAGCTTTGCAGGAAAAGACGAAGAAGCGGAAGGAACAACAAAATTCATATTTGTAGTAGATAGCTTGAAAAAAGACAGTAAAAAAGAAGAAAACAACATGCCGGTAGAAAACAGCACAAGCACTGCAAATAGCGAAAAAGATAAAGAAACAAGCTCGGGAAAATAGAAAAAATATGCTATGAAACGATAAAAAATGCCACTTAGTAGGCTAGACTAAATATGCTATGGAAAAATAATATAAATGGAGAAAGCCTAAATTAGGCTTTCTTTTTTAAAAAAGGCAATTTACATTTTTAATTTTATGTGATAGTATTTTTATATTATTGGAGGAACTATGATTAAACGAATTATTTTTGATATAGATAATACATTAATTGACTGGAAGGACGAATATTGGAATTCTTTGAAAAATGTTTTTGATGAGCTTAAATTACCATATTCAAATGAAATCAGAGCTAAAATTCAATATGCAGTTGATAATTATGAAAATGGTACGAACATTACATATACAGAAGAATTGATGATGGAAGCAATCGAAAAAGAGCTGGGTTATAAGTTACCATCAAATTTTTTTGAAACATGGATACATTATTTAGGTATGTGTGTTCCAGAAAAAGCTGATGATGAAGTTGTTTATACATTACAATATTTGAAACAAAAATACGATTTAGTAGTGCTTTCAAATTGGTTTAAAAAATCACAAGATGAAAGACTTAAAAGACTAGGATTGGACAAATATTTTTCAGCAACATATATGACTGAAAATATTCCAATGAAACCTAATAAAGAGGCTTTTGAAATTGCAAAGGGAAAATATGAGTTTTCTGAATGTGTAATGGTAGGAGATAGCTTAAAAACAGATGTTGCAGGAGCTATAAATGCTAATATGAATGTAATATTTTACGACAGAAACAATCTTAAGTTAAAACAGGATGAACATGTAATGGCTATAATACACAAATTTACTGAATTAACTGACATATTATAATATAAAAGACTGACATCATATTAAAAAAATATATAATACAACATCTTATATAAATTTATATAAGATGTGCAACCACTCATAATAAAGTAATTGCTGGCTGTAACGAAAATGATAGAAAAAAAGTTGAAAATAAAAAATAGTAATGGTAGAATAAGAGTGATGTATTTATATCTATAAAGTATATAGAAAGTAAGTACAACAAAGCAATAAGGAAATGAGTATATATACCAAGTAGATATACATACATGAAAAGAAAAAAGATGAATAAAAAACAAAAATTAAAGAAAACTAAAAAAGAAAAGAAGAAAAGATAAAAAAGAATGAAAAACATTTAATAAAACTT
>CAKOVP010000054.1 GCA_934122035.1 uncultured Clostridia bacterium
AAGATATGGAAGGAGTTGAATAAGTATGAAAAAAATTGTGTTTTTTTCAACTCCGGCATTTGGACATATAAATTGTGTTTATCCTGTAATTTCAAAATTGGTAAAAAATAATTATCAAGTTGATTGGTATTGTAGTAAAAAGTATAAGCAATTTGTAGAACAAACAGGTGCTAATTTTATTGAATATAAAGTTGATTTTGATAAATATAGTTTAAGTGACTTAACTGCAAATTTTTATAATCTTTATCAAGGTTTACTTTCATTAAATAGAGAATGCTATTTAGAATATTTAAAAGAAATAGAAAATAATAAACCGGATTTAATTATTTATGATTCAATGTGTTCCTTTGCAAAAAATATTTCTAAAAAATTAAAAATTAAATCGGTTTGCTTTTGTACTACAATGGCTTATAATTCTTTTACATTTACTTTTTCAAATATGTTCTTATCAACAATGAAGTTAATGTGTAAAAATATAAAACCAATTATTAAATTATATAAAGAAGAAAGAAAGTTCAGAAAAGAAAATCAAGTTATAAAATTAGATGTTATGGATTTATTTGTTAATAAGGGAGATGTAACATTAGTATTTACACCGAAAGAATTACAACCTTTTTATAAAACTTTTCCGAAAGAATTTGTATTTGTAGGAACTACTATTAAAGATAGAATTATGAATACAACAAAATATGAGAAATATGATATTTATATTTCACTTGGATCTATTTTTACAGAAAATAATGAATTATTAAATAAAATAGTTAATAGTGAATTGTTAAAAAATAAAAAATCTATTATGAGTATTGGCAACATACAATTAAAAAGCTCAAAAAATATTGAATTTGTTAAATCAACAGATCAATTATCATTATTGCCAAATATTAACTTTTTTGTAAATCACGGAGGGCTTAATAGTGTGTATGAGTGTTTATATTTTGGAAAGTTTCAAATATGTATTCCACAACAAGAAGAACAAAGAATGAGTGCAATTATTCTTGATAAGAAAAAGTTGGGGCTATATATTAAGAACTTTGATAATCTTAATGTAGATAAAATAGAATTATGTAAGAAAAAATATGCAAAAAATATAGATAAGTATAAAAATATTATCAAATCTTATGATGGAACAGAGATAGCATTCGATAATATAGAGAGGTTAATTAAATGAGATGTATAAAATGTATTTTTGAGTATGCATTGAATCTCTTAGGGTACATTCCCATAGACTTGTCTAGAGAAAATTATATGATATAATATAGAAGAAAACGCTTGATTTTATTATAAAAAAATTTAGTGTGAAAAGAGTAGATTTATATGAACAATTTAGAAAACCAAGGGGGCAATAAAAGTGGTATCAACTGGTATGTGGAGAGTATGAAAAACAATAGAAATGATGCGAATTATGCTAGATAAAAATTTTAAAGATATTATTAGTAATATTAAAGAAGAAATTATAAATACGCAAATTAAAACTATGCAAGAAGTAAATAGTAATTTAATTATGTTGTATTTTAAATTAGGAAAAATTGTTTCAGAAAACAAACATATGGAAATAATTTTACGAAGCAAGTGTCATCAGAACTTAAATTAACTTTTTCTAATATGAAAGGTTTTTCTGAAAGGAATATAAGATCAATGAGATTATTCTATGAAGAATATGCTGATGATGAAAAATGGCAACAACTTGTTGCCAAATTACCTTGGGAACATAATTTATTATTAATTGAAAAAAATTAAAGATAAGGATATTAGAAAAATATATGCCAAAAATACTATTAAAAATGGATGGAGTAGAAATGTACTAACTATTCAAATTGAAACAGAATTTCATAAAAGAGTGGGAAATAGTAACAATAATTTTAATGCAATGTTACCTCCAAAAGATAGCAATTTGGTAAATAATACTATAAAAGACCATACATTTTTGACTTTATTACTTTAAAGGAATAATATAAGGAAAAAGAAGTGAAAACAGCTTTAATAAATAAAATAAGAACTGTCTTGCTAGAATTAGGAAAAGGCTTTAGTTTTGTCGGAAATCAATACAAAATTTCAATTGATAATCAAGATTTTCATTATGTGGTTGTTGAATTAAAAGCAAGCAAATTTAAACCAGGAAACAATAAAAAAAGAATATGATGCACTTACGATTGGTTTATTATTATGTAGAGGAAAGAACAGAGTAACTATAGATTGGTCTTTGAAATCTACCAATGCTCCTATAGGTGTTTCAACTTATAAACTAAAAGGACAACTAACAAAAGAACTAATAGATAAATTGCCAACAGAAGAAGAAATAAACCTATATTTAGATATAGATGAAACAAATAAATAGTAATTTGTTGAAATGGAGGATTATATGAAAAAAAGAACAATTATGATAGATATGGACGAAGTAATCGTTAAAGGAAGATTTTCTGATTTTTTGGAAGAATTTCTAGTTGAAGTAGATTTTGAAAAATTAAATAGTTATTATAGGCAAGATTTAATAAAAGGCAAAGAAGAGAGTTTTAAGCAAAAATATCAATATAAAAATTTATATAAAAATGAGGATAATTCTTTTATTGAACCATTACCAAATTGTGTAGAAGTAATAAGAAAATTAAATGAATTTTATGATATTTATATTGTTACATCATACGTGTGGAAAGAAGATGTAATAGATGCTTCTAATAATCTGAAATGTAAACATGAATATTTAAAACATTTTTTTCCGTTTCTTAGCGAAAATAACTTTATTTATATATCAGATAAGAATAAAATTACTTTTGATATCGGAATAGATGACAGACCAAAAAATTTAATTAGTTGTAATCAAAAGATATTATTTACTGAGTTTAGAAATGAAAAAATAACAACAGAAGAATTAGAAAGAGATAATATAATTAGAGTTAATAATTGGTTAGAAATAGAGAATATTTTAATTCAAAAATAGGGAAGTGATAAAATGAATGAAAATAAAACTAATATAAATTGGTTGAGAACAATTTAGTCAAGACCACTCCTAAATCCTTATAAAATAAGGGAAAATCGAATAATAGATCTTACATG
>CAKOVP010000055.1 GCA_934122035.1 uncultured Clostridia bacterium
GGCCCAAGAGTTTTGGAACACATGGTTGATACTGTTTTATATTTGGAAGGTGAAAGATATTTTTCGTATAGAATTTTGCGTTCTGTAAAAAATAGATTTGGATCAACAAACGAGATTGGAATGTTTGAGATGAGAAATGAAGGAATGGTAGAAATAAAAAATCCTTCTCAAATTCTTATTTCCGACAGAGAAGACAATCCACCAGGTTCAATTTTAGTTGCCAGTGTTGAAGGAACAAGACCACTTTTGATAGAACTACAAGCACTAACAACACCAACAGTATTCGGACTTCCAAGAAGAGCGGCAAATGGAATAGATTACAACAGACTTACAATGTTAATTGCGGTATTAGAAAAGAAAACAGGACTTCCACTTGGTTCACAAGATGTTTATTTAAATGTTGTAAGTGGAATAAAATTGGTAGAACCAGCAGTAGATTTAGGAACTTGTTTAGTTGTTGCATCTAGCTTTAAAAATTATGCTCTTCCAAAGGATATGGTTGCAATAGGAGAAGTTGGACTAACTGGAGAAATAAGAGCAGTAAATATGATAGAAAAAAGAATAAAAGAAGTCGAAAAAATGGGATTTAAGACCTGCATAATTCCAGAAAGTAACAAAAAACTATTGAAAGATAGTTTCAAAATAGATATAATAGGTGTCAGGACAATAAACGAAGCAATGCAAAAAGTAGGGTTAAAATAAATTAAGTTTCACCCCAAAAAGGACGTACCTATTGGGAGAAAGTAAAGAAGGAGGAATTAATCTTGGCAACCACCAATAGTGAAATTATAGAAGTACTAAAAACTATAGCACCAGGAACTCCAATTAGAGAAGGATTAGAAAATATATTAAAAGCTAAGACTGGAGGACTAATTGTTATAGGAGATGGCAAGGAAGTTATGGAAATTGCTGATGGAGGATTTAATTTAGACATAGATTATTCTCCAGCAAGACTTTATGAGCTTGCCAAAATGGATGGAGCAATTATAATAAGTTCCGACTTCAAAAAAATATTATTTGCAAATACTCAGCTTATTCCGGCTTCTAACATTCCAACAGTAGAAACAGGAACAAGACATAGAACGGCAGAGCGTACAGCTAAACAAACTGGAGATTTGGTAATAAGTATTTCACAAAGAAGAAACATTATTACCATATTTAAAGGATATGATAGGTATGTGCTAGAAGACACGGCAAAAGTAATAACAAAGGCAAACCAAGCATTGCAGACAGTAGAAAAATATATGAAAGTATTTGATAGTAAGTTAAACTTATTAAACGAATATGAATTTAATGATATTGTAACACTTGAAAATGTTATTGTTGCAATACAAAGAGCAGAAATGGTTATGAATGTTGTAGATGAAGTTCAAAAGGCAATATATGAACTTGGTGAAGACGGCAGACTTCTAGAAATGCAGTTAGAAGAATTAATAGGAGATCTAGACACAGAAGAGCTCCTAATGGTAAAAGATTATATTGCATCAGGCAAAAAAAGAAAACCTGATGAAGTATTAGCAAAAATAAGAACACTAAACTATGAAGAATTAATGAAATCTCAAGTAATTGCCAAGCTACTTGGATACGAAGATTTCGACAATTACGACGAAGTTGGTGTATATACAAAAGGTTATAGGGTTCTTAGCAAAATACCAAGAATGCCAAGCAGTATAGTGGACAACCTTGTAAAATCATTTAAATCATTCCAACATATACTTGCAGCAGATATACCAAGACTGGATGAAGTAGACGGAATAGGTGAGGTTAGAGCAAGAACAATAAAACAATCATTAAGAAGAATGCAAGAACAATTTGTGTTTGATAATGAAATTATATAATACTTTATAAATTTTGATAAAAAGAAAGGACTAAACAAAATGAAAAAATTTCAAAAAATACTATTAATAATACTAATAATTATAGCAATACTAGGAATAGCAGCAGTATGCTATACATATGTAAAAAAAGCAACTACAAAAGTTCAAAATCCTGTTGCTACAATAGAGGTACAAGACTTTGGAACAATTAAAGTAGAACTATATCCAGATATTGCACCAAACACAGTAGCAAATTTCATAAAACTTGCAAACAATCAATTCTACGATGGACTAACATTCCACAGAACAATACCAGAATTTATGATCCAAGGTGGAGATAAAAGTGGAGACGGATCAGGAGCTCCAACACTTAACTATGTAAAAGATGGTGGATCAGACAGCACAACATATGCTATAAAAGGTGAATTTATTGCAAATGGATATAAAAATAACACTTTAAAAATGGAAAAAGGTGTTATAGCAATGGCAAGATCAGATTACAGCAGCTTGAGTTCATCATTAACAACACAAGGATATAATTCAGCAGGTTCTCAATTCTTTATAATGAATTCAGATAATAGCAGCATAAATGGATTATATGCTGGATTTGGAAAAGTTATAGAAGGACTAGATATTGTAGATAAAATAGCAAATGTAGAAGTAGTAACAAGAGAATCAAAGGCTGACGGTAAGGATAAACCAGTAAATCCGCCAGTAATTACAAGCATTAGGGTAGAAACATATGGAGTAGATTATGGAGAACCAGAAACAGTAACACCATTCAACTATTATCAATGGTTAGTACAACATTATTCTTCATCTTCTGCAAAATAATTTGTTAATAAAAAATAATACATTTTTCCAATGTATTATTTTTTTTGTTTATGTGAAATATCAAAATAATACAGTTGTAAAAAGAATATTCTTCGTCAAAACATCTTCAAACTTA
>CAKOVP010000056.1 GCA_934122035.1 uncultured Clostridia bacterium
ACAGATAAAACTGTTGCAACAACACATACATCATTTCTAAAATCCTTTGGGAATAAAGGTCTGATAGGTCTATCTATAGCTCTTGATGTTAAAATTGCCTTGTCAGCTGGCTTTCCTTCTCTTTTTTGGAAGCTTCCAGGAATTTTTCCTACTGCATATAGTTTCTCTTCGTAATCAACTGATAGCGGGAAGAAATCTATTCCTTCTCTTGGTTCTTTAGATGCTGTAACGTTTACCATTACAACTGTGTCTCCATAATGAATTATTGCATCACCATTTGCAAGTTCAGCAACTTTTCCTGTTTCAACTGTTAGCTTTCTTCCAGCTAACTCTGTTTCAAATTTTCTGTACATAATATCTCTCCTTTTAATTTATTTATAAGCAATACTTGTACTTAGATTGTAACCTCTATAAAATGTTATTCAATGTATTCTTTGTATGTTGAATTATTTTTAAATTTTCTTGTCTTTGTTGTCGAAACTTTCAATTTTAAAATTCAAAATATATGAAAGTTTCTTCAATCGCACTCAGCTTACGCTTCGTTTGGTCGCTACGCAGACTGGCGTAAATTTTAAAAATAATTCAACATACAAAATAAATTTAAAACATAACATTTTATACAAGCTACCTCTAATTTTACAAGTATAGTTATACAACTTTAATGTGACTTTAAAATGAATTTTTTTATTTTATATCTCTTTTTTATTATTTTGCACTTTTTCCGACAAAATAACAAAATTTTTTCTTTCGCATTTGTAAAAATTGGGCGCTTTAACTTTTGTAAAACGCCCTTGCTAAAATTATTTTCTTAATCCTAATTTTTCAACAATGTCTCTATATCTTTGAACATCTTCTTTAGCTAAGTAGTTTAATAAACTTCTTCTAGCTCCAACCATTTGTAATAATCCTCTTCTTGAGTGATTATCTTTTTGGTGTGTTTTAAGATGTGCTGTAAGATTGTTGATTCTTTCTGTTAAAAGAGCTATTTGAACTTCTGGAGAACCAGTATCCTTTTCATCTCTTCTGTAAGTTGTAATAATTTCTTGTTTTCTTTCCTTTGTCATTGTGACACCTCCTATTTTTTTATTTGCCTTAAACCTAGGTTTAGTGGTGTGTTTTCCTAAAGCCAAGTATAAGGTATTCATTTGACATATTCTATGATACCACACTTTACCTAAAAAAACAAGGTTTAGAAGAAAAAATCTGACATTTTAGTTCAAGATAACCACAAATAAATCTAGTATTAAAAATAACTGTTCAAAAATTGAATTACATCAAATAAAAAAGTAGGAACGACTTGTGCCTTAGCTTACGCTAGGTTCAAACCGTTTCCTACCTACTCTATTTATTTTATGTTAATCACTCTGTTTTTTTATTTTTCCCCATATCTACTATGGGTTATGATTTCTCCTAAATTATGGCTCAGAGTAACCAGGGCTCAGGATCTACAAGAATAAAGTAGCCCTAAAACCAAGGTTACCGGGAGCAGGGGCCGAATGGTCACTACGGTAACCTGCTGGATAACCAGCAAAGCCGTAAGCGTAACCGCCTCCACGAATAGCGTAAGGATCGTCCGAGAACGAATAAGACTCTGTAGTCCACTCATATACATTTCCTCCCATATCGTATATATTATTTACTGCTGTGGTTTGTCCTGTTGGAATTAATGTACTTGTTCCATTTGCTTTTGTTTGTTTATTTTTTTCTGTATCTGCAATTCCTGTATAAGTAAATGATGGAGAATCTTCATAATTTCCTTCTTCTGAACTACTTCCATAATCACTATTTGTTTTTTGTATAAATGCTATTGCTGTATCCCATGCATAACTACTTACTAACTTTGTTGTTACACTTGAACTATAATTTTGTTGTGTTTTAAATCCTTCTGCTAAACTTTTGGCTTGTGTTATTGTTACATAATTATATGGGGCTTGTCCTGCTTTTACTGTTATTTTATTACTTGTACTTGAACTACTTGTTCTTAATGCATGAGCGTTTGTACTTTCTTGGTCTCCTGCTTCATATCTTCCTATATAATATCCTTTATTTTTCTCTACACTCTTTTTTTCATCACTTGGCATTGCTTCAGTATAATACTCGCTTTTTGAACTACTATAATTTATCTTTGTTGAGTTTGTACTTGAATCTATCGTTCCTGTATCAACTTGGAATGAATAAGCTGTTCTTTTATAATCTGCTATGTTTTCTACTGGTATCCATACAAATTGGTTTCCTTGTAAGTCTGTTCCTACTGTTGTTTGTCCTTTATATTTTTCTTTGTCGGCTGCTGCATCTGAAATTACTAGACCACTTGCTTTTGTTCCTCCTACATATACAAATCCTGATGGGATTGGTACTCC
>CAKOVP010000057.1 GCA_934122035.1 uncultured Clostridia bacterium
AAGTTCTACTCCTGGTTGTCTTACAATTTTTTCTGCTTGTGCGGCTCCACACCCCTTAAAAGTTGAACCACTTTTGATTATTTGTTTTTCTTGTTCTCTATGTTTTTCTTTAATAATCATTGCCCTTGGATGTATATAAATTTTTCGTTTTCCTATTATATCTTTATATTTTACTAATTCATCTTCTAGTATTTCCGGTGTAATAATACTTCCAGCATTAAGGCAAAGTTTTGTATCTTTATTTATCATAGCCATTGGTAAATGACTAACAATTATTTTTTCACCTGTATCTTTTACATATGTATGCCCTGCATTTGAAGACCAATTATTAGTAGATGTTCCTATATTATCATTTTGTGCAATATATCCACATATTTTACCTTTTCCACAGCTTCCAGCTTGTCCATCTATAACAATAGTTACATTTTTATTCATATTTTTTCCATCCTTACTCATAAAATTTTTTTATTTTTTCCAAATCAAAAATTTCTTTTATAAATTGACTTATATTTGCAAATCCAGCAAGTTCTTTGTTATTAAAATCCAAAGCAAATTGAACATCTTTCCATTCATATACTCCTTCATCATTTGATTTAACAACAACTTCATCTACAAAATCATATAAAACATTTAATTCTGTCCCTTTATTCATTTGATTTGTTTCTGGATATGTACATGTCATAAACATCTTAGGATTACTTAACTTTATATTTGTTTCTTCATAGCATTCTCTTATTGTAGCTTGTATCTCTGTTTCATTGCCTTCTATTTTTCCACCTATCCCATTCCAACAATTTTTATATGGTAATTTATTTCTTTTCACCATTAATACTTTTTTATAATCTTTTGTAAATAAAAAAATAACTACAAATCTTTTCAAAATTACTCTCGCCTCCATATTGATTATTATATATCACAAATAAAAATAATTATCAAATATTTATTTTTATTTGTGTAACCAATTTTCTATTTTTTCATAATATGTATTATACAAAGGAAACAAGGAAAAACACAAAAAGAAAATAGTTTTTACTTGGAAAGGGGGTCTAGACTATGCCAGAAAACAGAGGTTGTGGTGGCGGATTCGGATTTGGTGATGACTGCTGCTGTATCATACTATTAATATTAATAATCTGCTGCTGTTGCGGTGGAAATAGAGGATGTTGCTAATCCTTTATAAGACATATTTTAAAAAACGGGCATAGAATTTCTAGCCCGTTTTATTTTTTCATATTATCTCCATATCTCTTGATTTTCTGAGTAGTAGTTTTTTCAAACTCTTTATCCCTAACAGCAAAATTTTTAATATGTTTATAATTAGGAATTTTACTATTAACACCAGAAACTACATCAGCTATAATTTTTTTAACTTCCTCTTTTGTAGGAACTGTTCCCTTCAAATACTCCTTAATAGCATCCATATTAGGAAAAATTTGAGCATTAACATATATCTCATCATCATTCTCTTTTTGAATTCCCATAACTAATGCCTCTGAAATTAAAGGACTATCATTTAAATATGCCTCTATTTCCTCTGGATAAATATTTTTTCCATTTTTAGTTACTATAACACTTTTACATCTTCCTGTAATATACAAAAATCCATTTTCATCAATTTTTCCTAAGTCACCTGTATGGAACCAACCATCTTTTAAAACTTTTTCAGTTTCTTCTGGCATATTATAATAACCTAACATTACATTTGGTCCTTTTACTATTATTTCTCCAACTCCTTCACTATCCGGATTCTCAATTTTATATTCAACATTTGGAATTGGCAACCCTGCACTATCATTTCTTTTAAAGAAATCTGTATTTCCTGCAACTAATGGTGCACATTCTGTTAAACCATATCCTTGTAATGAATTTAAACCTAATTTATCAAATGTATCTGCTATTTCTGGATTTACAGCAGCAGCTCCTACTATAAATACTCTTAACCTTCCACCTAATGAATTTTTTACTTTTCTTTTCACTATTCCTTTTATATAGAATGGTAATTTATCAATTATACTTTCGCCTTTTTTAAGATTTTCTGTATATTTTTTAGGCAATGTTTTTTGTATACTTTTTATTATTTTTTGATACATCTTTTCTAAAAGTAGTGGCACACATAATACAACTGATGGATGATATTCTAGCATATTGCTTGTTATATATCTTAATCCATCACAATAGCAAATACTTGCCCCACTATATAATGGTAACAAAAATCCTATTGTACATTCATATGTGTGGTGAATTGGCAATATTGAGAAAAATAAGTCACTTCTTTTTACTTTTACTATTCCATATATTGATAAAATATTTGAACAGATATTTCTTTGTGACAAGCATACTC
>CAKOVP010000058.1 GCA_934122035.1 uncultured Clostridia bacterium
ACAGTAGAGGGACAAGTAAATACCGAAAAAGCTGTAAATGCATTAACAGATGAAATGGAAGACTTAATATCAGAAAACGATAACTCTGGAAACGGAGGAAATTCTGGAGGTTCACAAACAACCGTAGAAAATGTAGTAATACCAGAAGGCTATTATTATGTTGGAGGAACAAAAGCAAAAGGACTAGTAATTTCTGATAATGTAGCAGATAAGGAATTAGATAAAGGAAAAGAAAATGTAAGAAGAGATTTATCTGGAAACCAATGGGTGTGGGTGCCAGTAGAAACACCAAGTAGCTTATATACAACCGTAACAGAAGGAGTAGCACTTGCTGGAAGTACAGGAGTAAAAACTACAAAATATACAAATTCAGCTATAATAAGTGGAATAACAAGAGGATTGCCTGGAAGTACAACTTGGAGAGAGCCAGATATAGTAACTGATTCAACTTATGGTGATACTGATGATAGAGCAAAAACAGCAGGATTTAGTAGTCTAGCTAATATGGCAGAAACGATGAAAAACGACTATGAAGAGATGATTGCAAGTTTAGAAAAATATAAAGGATTTTATATAGGAAGATATGAGTTAACAGCAAATGGAGAGAAGACAGGAGCAACTCAAACAAATAAAAATTGGTGGGAATTATATAAAAATTGTACAACATTAGCAGTAGGTTCAAAAGTAAAAACCAGAATGATATGGGGATTGCAGTGGGATGCAACATGTAATTGGTTGTCAAATTCTGATCCTGCATATAGTATAACGAATTCGAGTACTTGGGGAAATTACAGTAATAATGATGTAACAGGAAAAGGAAGTAAACAAAATACAGGCTTTAGTGAAAGTTGGAAGGCAAATAATATCTATGATTTTGCTGGAAATTGCGATGAGTTCACACAAGAAGCGAACAACACCAACCTCAGAGCTTACAGAGGAGGCTACTATAACGACTATGGTTTTAGCTATCCAGCTTCTAGCCGTAGCAACAGCGTTCCTACCTTCACCGACACCAACTATGGTTCCCGCCCTACTTTATATTTGATACCATGAGATATAGGAGCGATGAGTTCTAAAAAAGAACTTAAAACTTCAATGACAAGAAATTAACATAAAGATGACTATGCACCTAAAGCATAGTAAATAGAAATACGCTATGTGGAAAATTTTAGGAATGGTGTGATGGTGTATTATATGGTGTGTAAATTAATTTTTACATGCCATATTTTTGAGAGTATAAACATAAGTGTGTAAAATCAAAAGAAATTTTGATTATGCACACTTTTTTTGTGCAGGAAAGAAGGGAAAAATGAATCAATTAAGTAAGCGCTTTTGTGGTAGTATTATTGCAGAAAAAATAAAGAGAAAAAGGAACAAAAAGAACAAAAAGACACAGACATAGAAAAATATTTACCATGGTCAGAAGAATTGCCAGACGAAATAAGAAATTATGAAGAAGAATATATAGAACTAAATCTGGTATAAAAATAATACCCCAGAAATTTAAGCAAAACTTAAAAATCTGGGGTTATCTTACGCCGTTTTATTGAGCACTTACAATTTAATTAGTGTTAATATTACTATTTTACGAGCAAAACAGCATTAAAACTATGGGCTTTACCCACTTGTATTTTTAAATGAGGTATGATATAAATAAATAGCAAGTATTTAATATCTATAAAAAGTTTATAGAATTAAGTATTGACCAAAGCATAAACTTAAAAATAGATATTAAATTTTAGAGCAAAAATATTGGTTAGAAAAAATTTTTTTTACCAAGCAATAGTCATAATATGACTAAGATAAAAACACAAAAGAAAAAAGAATAAAAAAATACAAAATACAAATAATAAGAATAAATCTAGAAAGCAAAGCTAGAAATATTAAACGAAAGGAATAAGAAAATGGAAGATAACAAAAAATGTTTATATTTATATAATAAAAATATAAA
>CAKOVP010000059.1 GCA_934122035.1 uncultured Clostridia bacterium
ATCAAGTGTTCCCAGCATTTCGTGCCTTACTAAATCATTCAACTCGTCATAAGTTGTCATGAAATTACCTGTTGGTAGAATTCTGTCATCAAACTCCAAATCTTGCTCATGTACAAAATACACACCAAGTCTCTTATCTTCAGCAGATGCCATCTTAGCTCTGTTTCCAATAATAATTGTATTAACGGTGTCACAGAATCTTTGCCAAGAGACCTTAGTGTCTAGGATTTTTGCAGAAGCAAGCGTTCCACGAACATTATCAAAATTATTTTCAATAAGACGCATATTCCACCTGCGCTGGAAAGCTGTGTCGAGCGTGAATACATTCTGATCGGAGGTATTCATTGTTCCTAAGATAGATAGGTTTGAAGGAATTCTTACTTTGTGCCTGCCGGTTTTATATACCTTCTTCGCAATATTCTCGTTTGTAATTCCATACTCACTAGTGCCAACTGGGTAAGTAATGCCATCTACTGTTTTTTCTTCAAAAGATCTGTCAAGAAGTTGGAACACATCACCAAAGATTGCTGGGGCATTACCTCTGTTTATTTCTTCGATAATAAGAACATACGAAGTCTGCGGATTCCAATAAGCTTCCTCCATAATATTAGTAAATGGACCTGCCGTAAATTCGTAAGTAACCTGCTTATCTATAGGATCAACCACCGGAAGAATTTGTCCAACAAAATCCGCATTCGTGTAATCAGGATGAAAAACCAATCTTTCTACAACTGTACCCGCCTTGCAATACTCATGCTCAATGGTCCAACTCTTTCCTGATCCAGGAACACCATATAGCAAAATGTTTTCTCCGAATGCGGCTCTCTTTGATTCATCCGGCAACATTTCAGGCTTATCCTCGATTTCATCACTTTGAAGATTATTCAATGTGAATTCCGCAGAACACGCCTTCATCATAAGATCGACGATTTCTGCATATGCGGTCTCATCAATCTGAATAAAAGACTTTGTGTTCTCGTTCTCATAGATTACCTTTTTAATGCGATCCGAAACATCGTTTAATGTTGGTCCTCCGACAGTTTCAAACATTTTCACAATCTGACAACCATTGTCGCTTCCATTCTTCTGTGCAGAAAAAATATACCCAAATCTTTTCTCTTCGTTTGAAATGTAGCCTATGATTCTATCTCCATCCTGAAGTAAATCAAATGGAGTAGTTTGTCCCTTCGCTATAAAAGTAAATGCGCACTCGTTACCATGCCCAATAACAGAGAATGCTTTAATGCTTTCCTCAACTATTAAAATATAATAATTATTCATCTTTATCCTCCATCATTTTTAATATAGAATAGCAATAAGTTTTCATTCGCCCCAATCGCATCCCATCAGTCACTAGCTCAATGTATTCCTGATAGCTGTATCCAGGTAAAATACTCTCTCCATCAATAAGTAAATCATAGAATTTGGTTGCACGTGGAGAAGTTATCTTTTTCTTTGCCTCTTCCAAAAATTTTACCTCTAATATATGATGTGCTCCATTATATATAACATCAAAATCATAATTGACACCATTTGCGTAATCTTCCATCAAATCATTTGGAAGAATATCAACGCATCTTTTTCCCTTAATACTATTTACTTGGAATACAATAGCGTGTCTGTGACGCAAATCAATATAGTATTGTACAGCGCCAGAATTGTTTTCAATTTTTTCAATTAGTATTTCATCTCCAACTTTAGCATCAGTTTGAACATAGAATTCGCCTAATCCCGAAATACGTTCTTGATTGTTTTGTCCTGTCTGCACATACTTAAAATCCGAACCATCTGGCTTATATAATCC
>CAKOVP010000060.1 GCA_934122035.1 uncultured Clostridia bacterium
AAATCATCTATATCTTTTATTTTTGATGATATTGGTATTCTAGAATCAACCACTTCATATATTATATCTATTAAATCAATTTTTTCTTTTATTTGTCTTTTTGTTTTGGCCATATGACCAGGATACCAGTTAATATTGGTTTTATTTTCGTTCATATTATCACTTCCTTAAGATTTCAATCTATTCAATTATAGCATAATAATGATATATTTTATAGTAACCTATCCACTTTTTCTCAATAAAATATGGGGTTGCATAATTCGTTAACAAGTAACATCAATTGGTATCCAGGACATATGACAAAATATTAAAATTAAAAAAGATATTATTAGATCTAATAATATTGTTTTAAAATATATAAAATTATATTTATTTATATAATCTTTCTAATACATTCGTTAAACAATATTATGCTGATTTGCCATTATTTGTAAATCCTATTTGAACTAAATGTCCATTACTTTAAAAACATAGGGATTTCCTACCTTTGTTAACAAATCCAATATTCTTTCTTTTTTTCTTCTATCTATTTTTAATTCACTAATATCAGGTATATCACTTGGATTTATTTCATTTAAATCCATATCTCTATATTTTTCTATTTTTTTAATTTATCTATATCGAATTTTAACATTTTTAAAACTTTCACTATTAATTTTATTACCTAGTATTTAATTTACTATTATCTTGTTTCAATATTTGTAATGTTACATTTTTAATTTTATTTTTCAAATCTATGCTATCACATAATCTAAATACTGCATTATAATCTTCACATTGAAAAAAATCATTTATGTTTTTTATAAAAACATCTTTACTAACTTTAGGTTTATCACAAAAATTATACTCATCAACAATATTATTAAATAAATTAAGTATAACAATTGGTATACCATCTTTTGTTAACGAAATTAACTCTTCATATTTGTTTATCATATTATTATCTTTTTTTTCTACAGCTATTTTTAAAATTTCTACACTTTTGGTAATAAATATAATGTTATTTAGTAATTCTTCTAATTGATCTAGATTATACATGTATTCAACTATATTATTAAATTTTTCTTCACTTATAAATCCAATCGGATCATTTTCAAGTGCATATTCCAAAATTTCTTCACCATATATTAAAATCAATAAATTTGAAAAATAAAATTCAAAATTTCTTCCTTTATTTTTTTTACACTTTCTACTTAAATATTCTGCAAACCCTTCAGTTAAAGCATGTCCTAAAATGCCATTTTTACTTTTTAAGGATATACCATTATCAATGAAATAACCTTTTTCAATCTCTTTATTATACAAATTTGAATTATTAAAGGACACATGAAATAATTCATGACATAAAGCAGATTTGTCATTTAAAGTAATAATATTTTCTAATGGATTATAATTTCCTAATATACTATCTTTACTATCTTGATTAAATTTTATTTCTAATGTGTTTAAATTGTCATAAAAATTTATTCTACATCTTTCTGGAAATGATAATAATATTTTTTCAACGTTCTCGATATCATCTTTAAATTCACTATTTTTCATTTAATTTTCCTCCAATTTTTTTAGAGTATATCTTTATTTCTATATAATTGTATCATAAAAAAGAATCAATAAACATTATACAATAATTATTTATATATTAGTACTCCTCTATCTTCTTTTGAATCTTCTTTTACTTCACACATATCAAGAAAATC
>CAKOVP010000061.1 GCA_934122035.1 uncultured Clostridia bacterium
GATATCTTATTTAAGTCTGACATTACACGTTTCTTACACAACTCGAAATATTTAGTATCAATAACATTTGCCATTCTATTTAGTATATTATAAAAAATATAAATCTTCTGAGGATGTTTTATTAACTCTTTCACATTGATTTTATCATGCAAGTATTTCTCACATTCAACAAATATTTCTTTTTCTACCTCAAAATTCAAAGTATCATCTAAACCATAATAATATAATAATTCTTTATAATATTTTTCCGAAATAACAGGAAAATAGAAACCATATGTATTATCATCTGCAGGTTTTATCATTACCTTTGAAGCGCAATCACGTATTTCTCTTATTTGCTCTCCCCGCTTAAATTCGTCGTGCAATTGTAATACATACTCAACAAATGAATATTCTTCACCTAAACTAGGAACATATCTTTTCTTTGAAAACGAAATCTTCCTATCGGATATGAGCACCCTATGTATGTACCAATATATAGCTTCTCGAAGAGGATTTACTAAAATGAGATATTCATTAGAATCACCCAATCCCGCAGCTAAAGATTCTTCAGATTTCATTTTATAGTTCATTTCTAACACGATAAGTGGAAAAAGAATCTCATAATAGAAATCATGATTAAATAACTGTAATTTTTCAGAAAATACTCTGTCGACGTCATTTTGTATAGCATCTGCAATTTTCTTTCTTAATTCATACTCTTGCTGTCTCTCCATATATCTCACCTTTTCTCATCAAATAATGTTCTTCTTAGCATGTTTTTCCATACGGAATTCCTTATAATCTATTAAATATGAATTGCATTCGTTTTTACAACTGGAATTTATTTCTCTCTTAGAACGAATTTTTTGGAATAAGAAAGCAATACTTTCCACATATGATTACAATGAACGAACCGATATAGTATCACAAAAGTTTTATGTAGTAGCTGTTTTCTTACATAACACTGCCAAAGGTAAGGAAGGATCAGGTGCTTTCTTTTCACAATAGATGACATTGGTTTTGCATCCAAGATAACGATAAATTTCCATCGCCTGCGATGACAATGCATAATCACAGGTAACAAAATAGTTACATTTTGACGCATAACAGATATGATCAACATCATAAAAACCACTTCTAATGGTTCTGTAAAACTCACGATCATAAGTAGGATAAAAAGCTTTATATGTAAACTTTGTGCGCTTCTCAATTTTATTTCTGTGATAGCCTAATGCATTCATTAGTATAAAAAGAAGCCGAACCGCTTCTCTAATCTCGGAAAAGGTTCTTTCCTTTTTACAATAATCCTTAAAGTCCTCAACTGGAAAACGAGAACCACAAATCTCGTAAAATACCCTATTAATGCTTTCGTTATCAATCATCTCATTCTTCGGATCAAATAACTGTGTAGATGTTAACAAAGAAATTTCCTTTCTGTGTGTTTCCACCTCTTTTTCGTCCCATCTGAGTAATCCACACGTTTTTTCCTCTAGAGCCTCAAATGTAGCGCATTCTGACTCTTCAGCATAC